>JADIND010000168.1 GCA_017694215.1 Candidatus Scatousia excrementipullorum
ACCTCAAACATTTATTGTTATCTTTTTGAGTTGTTATAATCGTAGTACAAAATCAAACAATAAGAAAATTTGAGTAAGGTAAGATATTTTAAATTAATTTAAAATTCTGTCTTACTCTTTTTTACTATAGAAACTCCGAAAGGCGGTGGATTATGTAAACTTTACACAAATTTGTTTTGAACTGACTGATTAGTTTTATTCTGCCTTATTTAGTTTAGTAGCAAAACTATAAGGAAAAAAACTATGTAAAATAAATTTTTGAGAAAATAGTTCAGTTAGTTTTTGGTTCTGAAGGTGGTTCCCGGAAAATAAATTCTAATTATTTTTATAGCAAAGTATTGATATTATTTTTCCAATTAAATTTAAAGGAATTACATAGCTAAATGCTTCAGTAATTTTCCCAAATTTTCTATAAACAAAATTGAATAAAAAATATGTCATCCATTGAGATTTGCTTGTAGGAATACGTTTAATTATATTTTTAAATGAATAGAATTTTTTGTAAAAATTTATATAACCATCATATAATTCTTTAGGGGACATTTTGTTAGGATAATAAACGACATTTGCCGTATTATAATGTGACAAATCAAAATCAAAAATTTTATTTTCATCACACATTTTTTTATAAAGTTTTGTACCCGGATATGGAGTCAAAATATGAGCTGTTACTGTTTCTACTTTCCTTCTTATCATCCATTCTAATGTGGTATCAAACACTGATGAATCATCATCGTCAAGCCCAAATACAATACTGGCATTCACCATCATATTCCGGTCATGAATTTCTTTAATAAGTTTATCATAATTCTTTATATTATTTTGCACTTTATGCACACTTTTTATTGAATTGGCATTAATAGATTCAATACCTATAAATAAACTTTGGCATCCGGCATCTTTCATCATATCTAATAAATCCAGATGGTTTAATATATTTACGGATACCGCACAGTTCCATTTTAAACCGAGAGTATTAATTCTTTTGCAAAATTCTTTGGTCCAAGCAATATCGCCAATAAAATTATCATCAATAAACATTATATGCCGGCTTCTTAAACTTTTAATTTCATTAAGTACATTTTCAATAGGCCTCTTTATATAATCAGGTGAATTATTTGAGCTGTTATAACAAAAATCACATTTAAAAGGGCAACCTCTGCTTGTACTTATAATATTGGTATAAAAGTATTTGCTTTTGTCTATTTTGTCATAAGCTGGCGAAACAATTTCATCACCTCTAATGTTATCCATATCACAATAACATTTTTGAAGGCTTCCTGCTTCAACATCTGAAAGAACTTTTTTCCAAATTCTTTCAGCCATACCAACACAAATTGAAGAAAAGTATTTCATTGCCTCTTGTGGCTGAGAACTAATATGAATACCGCCAGCTATCGTTGGAATCCCACGGTTTCTAAATTTTGAGGCAATTTGAATAGCTCGCGGAAAGACATCAACGGTAACTGTAATTGCAACTAAATCGACATCTAACTCATAGTCAATTTTTTCAATATTTTCATTAACTACAATAACTTCATGTTTTTCCGGCGTTAATGCTACTAAAGTATAGATTGCTAAAGATGGAGACATTCTGGTTTTTAAAAGTGTATCCATTGGTCTCATTGACATTTTAGGCTGTATAAATAATATTTTCAAGAAATTCTCCGTGTATAACCACCCTATGATAACATAAGCCCTGCTCTATATGATTTATAAGAATGGCTTTTTGCTTCCTCGATGAGTGTTTGCTTCTGGAAATATATTTAATTTCTTATTTTGAAACAAATAAAATAAAAAAGAGGATTAGTAATAACACCTATCCTCTTTTTATTTACCCTGGATGCGATTCGAACGCATGACCTACCGCTTAGAAGGCGGTTGCTCTATCCAGCTGAGCTACCAGGGCTAGGATCCAGAGGGTCTAGACAGACATTTGGTTTCGTGGGGTATCTGTATATTCCCTCCGTAATTCATAGTATCATAAAAATTTTTCTTTGCAAGATTCTTTTTTATTTTTATATATTTAATGTTTGTTTTGTTTACTTTTAAAGTTGAAATCATACTACACCAATGAACTTATATTTCGGTTAATTAATGTAAAGAATGGATTTTTTTACCACAAAAAAGCTTACCTTTTACTTATAATAAAAAGGGTTTACAGGAGAAGTATATGAAAGTTAATGCGATAAATATTTTAAATCATGTTTTTACTGCCAAAAGGGTCAGCCATAATGAAAACCGACAAAATAATATATGTATGCCGCAGACATCTTATGATTGTTTTCAAAAAAATAATATTTATAATGCGATTACATTTACCGGAGTTGACGGCAGGGGAAAAGTTAAGCAGCGTGGAATGATGTTTCATATTTCAAATCTTCCTGCGACCCGTTCATATTGCGGACAGTTTCTTGATCCGGAAACTGACAAATTTATAGATTTTCTTGAAAAATCCCGTCAGACGCACTGGATTATGAATCCGTTGTTTGCATTAGGAGAGGATTTGTGTCCTTATAATGCGTCAGGACGTTTCAGTAAAAATATCTATCTTGTAAACTTAAACGAACTTACAAAAGACAAGTACGGAAATATTCTCAAACCTTCCGAACTTCCTGATGATATAACCGCCCCGGTATTCACGCTTGATATGCTTAAAACCCAAAAATTACCGCGGTTTGAAAAGGCTTTTGAGAGATTTCAAAAACTTGAGCCTGCACATCCTTTAAAAGCTGAATACACTGAATTCGTCAGAGAAAATAAAGACCTATGGCTGGATACATATGCAGCTTATGACGGAATTTCAAAGCTTTACGGCGATAACTGGAAAAACTGGCCGAAGGATTTACAAGTTCTTCCGCAAACGGCAACTGAGGAAGAAAAATCACTTGAAACAGTCCTAACTGAAACTTTAGAGGGCAGACTTTCCGAAAAGCAAATTCAAAAGGTAGTGAAAGATATTAATCTTTTCAAGTTTGAGCAGTTTTTGTATGATAAGCAGTTTAATGAATTCAATAATCAGCTTAAAAATAAAGGGATAAATTTAATCCTTGATCTTGCGATAGGTGTAAGCCCGAACGGGGTTGATGTCTGGGCAAACAAAGATATGTTTCTGCTTGACGAGAACTTTAATCCTGTAAAAGTGAGCGGATGTCCGCCGGAAGCTGCTTATCCGAGAACTCAGGTATGGGGTCATGCTTTATACAATTACGATTCGCCAAAATTCTGGGATTATCAGGAAGCATCAATAAAAAAACTTATAAAAGAAGGTGATTTAAGACTTGATCATTTTGTAGGTTATATAAACAGAGCGGAAATTCCTGCGGAATATAGAACAAATGAAGGCAGAATTTTACGAGGAGAACAAATTTTTGCACCTGTTGAAGAAGGAGGAATGGGAAAAGATTTCTTTCTGTCTGATTGGATTGTAAGAATTGACGAAAAAAGAAATGCACGCAACGAGAATATGTTTGAACTCTTTATCAGAGTTGCACGGGAAGAAGGTAAAAAGCCGGAGGACTGTTATATCCTTGAAGATTTTGGCCCGCTTGCGGAAACGGAGGCTTATAAAGAATTTAAAGAGAAATTCGGAACTGATTTTATAAGCCAGAGAATTCCTGTTGCAATGGGAATAGGTGAACACATAACCTCTCCGCAGGACCAAAATAACATATCATCACCTGAAAAGATTAAGAATGAAAAAAATATAGCAATCCTGACGGGCAATCATGACTTACCTCCGTTACGCGATTATGTTGACCTGCTTCTGGACAACGAACCGCAGGAGGTTAACGGTAAAAATTCTCCCGCGTTATTCAGAGAATTTTGCAAAAACGAACTTCATCTGACAGATGACGAAATCAAAGACCGTGATTTAGTTATGAAAGAGTTAATGAAATGGCACTATACACAGGACAATGTAAAACAAGTTCAAACGACACTGCCGGATGCTTTGGGAATTTATTTCAGACCGAATATTCCGGGCTATTCCAACGGAATGAAAGATAAATACCTTATGAAAACAACTCCGGAAGCACTTTTGCCATACTGGAGCAGAGTTTTTCCAAAAGGCTTTTTAGACCGAACTGATAAAAACGGTATAAATCCGGGTTACAAAGATTTGGCGGATGATTACATAAAAATGATGGATAATCTGTATAAATCTTTTTAATTTAATAGAAAGTAATACGAGTTTAACATATTTAAGTGGAAAGAATTAATTTTGTTGGAGAAAAGTTAAACCAAAATGATGCTGTTAACTTTTGGAATATTGCTTCACTAAATTTATGGAAAAAAGAAGCAGAAGACTATATCAATCGTAATGGAAAATTTTATAATAATATTGGAGAGATTGTTAAAGACTTCCCACAATATAAAGAACAAATTAAAGAAAAAGTAAAAAAACAATTTAAGAAAGACGATGTTCCGGCAATAGTATTTCATGAAAATAGTAGTGTCGCAAAAGCTATTAGTAAATCAGCAGAACTAAA
>JADIND010000169.1 GCA_017694215.1 Candidatus Scatousia excrementipullorum
AGTTATCCAATACTTGAATAATATTTCCGCTGTTTACTCTATTTAACTCCTTCCAGAACGCATCCTTATTAATTGCTGCAGCATTGTCGTCGCAAACATCATAAAGATTCTCGGCAATTTTTGCAGCAGACTTATTAATAGCAATATTTCTATTCATTTCCGCAACTTCTTTTTGTCTGCCCACGACTCTGTCATAAGTTGACTTTGGTACACCTGCTTTTACTTTTTTACCTTGAAGTTCTCCGTCTTTGATTTTCGGATTATATTTTTTTAGTTCTTCTATTCTTAATTGAAGTTGACGTTCAGACGGATTTGCAACACCTTCCTGTTTATAAAGCTGTCGAGCAAGAGCTTCAAAAGTTTTTTGTCCGCTTGTAAAAGTAATAGGTTTTCTTGATTTAACTTCATCCTGCAGACGCTGTTCTTCTTCTCTTTGTTTTCTGCGAAGCTCCTCGCGTTTTTTCATCATATCTTCATATTCGCCATATTCTTGTTCTGAAGAATTTCTGCCACGTAAAGACTTATCATCAGCTTCAAGTTCTTTCGGAATAAGGACTTCTTCCCCGACAAGGAAGTATTTATTGTTACCCCTGCCTTTAACTTTGCCGGGATTCAATTCTTTAACCTTGTCAGGATCAACTCCGAAATGTTTTGCAAGCATTTCAATACTTTCACCGTTTTGAACAACGACATAAGTATTTCCGTTGCCGTCATATTCAAGAGTATAAGTTTGACCGTCAACAGTTTTAATCTGTTTAATACGGCCACCGTCTTTATTAAAAGTATTTTCGGTTACATTACCTTCCTCATCAACTACAGTTTCAACAACATTTTCACCACGCTGTTCTCTTGTTTTTGAAGATACAACTTCACCGTTTCTTGTTAAATTTTCGACCTTTGAGTTGCCGTGATAAACAGTTTCTGTAACAGAACCGTCTTCATTGTAAGCATACTGGCTTACTCTCGCATCTTCTGAATCAACACCATTTTCAACTTTTTTTACTAATCGTTCACCGTTTTCCGTATATTCATAAACATCAGTAACAGAACCTTTTTGAACGGTCTTGACTTCTGCCGCACCATCTTCATTGTAAAAAACTATTTCCTGGCCGCTGTTATCTTTATAGTCTGTTACAGTTTTCAGAGGTTTTTGGTTTTCATAAATAGTTTTTACAGCATTTCCGCTTTTGTCAAAATATTCTTCTGAAAGCAAATTATTATCTTTGTCATAAGTAGAAGTTTTGTTATCTTTGATAATAATTCGTTTTCCTTCATCAGGATTATATTTTTCAATAGTCCCGTCTTTATATTCAGTCTGAATAATTTCATGCCCGTTCTGTTCTATGACATTTGAACTTTTGACATTTTTACTGTTTTCATTAAGTCCGTTTATAAATTTAAACAAATCTTCATTTGTAATGGTAAGTTCTTTTTGTTTTCCAAAAAGACTTTCTAAATATTTTTTTGCTTCTCGTTTAGAAAGGTTTGTATTTTTTGCATACTGCTTCAACATATTTTTTAAATTAGAAATTTCTCCGGCATCCAAAATATGATTACCGTCATCAATGGCATCAAATATTGCAAGCAAATTTTTATCCTTTAGTTGTTCACGTTTTAAGCCGCCTTTTAAATTTTCTAAATCTACGTTTCCGGATTTACCCTTATTTAGTGAAAAATTGTTGTAATCAGTCGCCATACTAAGCCTTTCTAATGAAAATATAATCTACACTTCCGTAAAAATTATCGGCGTATACCGTAAAAAACTTTACAGAAATCGTGTTATTGTTACATTATTTTACATTCTCTATCTCTATGTATTAATAAAGGATTTTGAACTAAAAAAATTGCTAATCCGCTGCCGCATCATATCCACGGAGGCATTATAATTGAACAGCAGACAGACTAAATTCGTTTTTTACATTCTGTTACATTATAGTAATAAACTCTATTTTTGAATATAACCGCCAAAATTAAACAAAAAACAGACTTGACAAAATCAGATACATGATTTATTATAAATATATACCCCACGGGGGTGTTGTATCAAAGGAGGATATATGGATTACGAACACATAAAAAAAGCCGAAAAAAAGACTTTTCTTGTCATTGTGCTGACACTTTTGACAATGATAGCAGAAATTGCAGTAGGTTATTTTACACACTCAATGGCACTTTTTGCAGACGGCTGCCATATGGGAACACACGCATTGGCTTTATCTCTAACCTTTTTTACTTATATTCTTATAACAAGATTTGCAACATCTGATAAATTTGCATTCGGAACAGGAAAATTCAGCACTTTATCGGGATTCGCAAGTTCAATACTTCTGGGGTTAACCGGTATATTTATAATATTTGAATCCGTTGAAAGGCTTTTTAATCCGGAACGAATCGGATTTAATGAGGCAATTTTAGTTGCTGTAATCGGTTTGATAGTAAATGCAGCATCTATTCTTATTATGGGTGATAACCACAACCACAATCATGCCGCTCACAATCACCAACATAATCATACTAATGAACACAAAGAAGATTTCAACTTCAAAGCTGCTTATATGCATATACTTGCAGATGCACTTACTTCAATTTTTGCAATCGCAGCACTACTTGCAGCAAAATATTTCAACTGGATATTCCTTGATCCTGTTGTAGGATTTATCGGAGGTACAGTGATTTGTATCTGGGCTTACAACCTTATTAAATCAACAACGGCAATCCTTGTCGACTGTGAAGATAGAGTCACTAAAGAACACATTGCCGAACACTTGATGGGCTTATGCAGAATAGAAGAGCTTCGCGTCTGGGCTGCATCCGAAGATAAAGTTAATGTTATTGCAAAAGTTGAAATCAATAACCCTGAATATTCTATTGAAGAAATTAAACACAAGATTTCAGAAACTGCTGATACTGCAAGCATTACAATAGAAGTTACTTCAAAAGTTTTCCCAGAAGTTCACTAAACTCCTCTATCTGTTTAGCTTTTGCGGTTTCATCATCCCTCTCAAAAGTTTCTTTTACGCAATGTGAAAGGTGGCTTGTAAGTATCGCAATATTAACCTTCTTTAAAATAGATTGCGTTGCGGATAGCTGAGAACTGACATCCAGACAATCCCGATTTTCGCTAATCATTTTTAAAATACCGTCAATCTGCCCTTTGGCGGTCTTTAAAAGTCTTTCTACCTTTGCATAATCATGAAACATAGCAATCTCCTTTTTCATTAACATAATAACACTATACCACTGCAGGGTGTTTGCGAAAAGTTTTGTAATATTATTCAAAAATTTATGATAAAATATTAAAGAAAAAGCAGGGAGAATAAAACGTGAAAAGAGCTGTAGTTATAGTAATAGATTCAATGGGTATCGGTGCAATGGAAGATTGCAGGGAATTCAATGATATACCCGAATGCAATACGTTAAAACATGTTTGCGAATTTAATAACGGATTGAAAGTTCCAAACCTTGAAAAAATGGGGCTTGGAAATATTCAGGATTTTAAAGGTATTGCAAAATGTGACAAACCAATCGCCCAATATGGAACTTTAATCGAAAAATCAAAAGGTAAAGATACAACAACCGGACACTGGGAAATTGCTGGTTTGATTTCGGAAAAACCTTTTGCGACATATCCTGAAGGATTTCCGGAAGAACTTATTGCAAAATTTATTGAAGAAACCGGCTGCGGCGGAATACTTGCAAACAAACCGGCAAGCGGTACCGCTATAATTGCAGAATTGAATCAAGAACATCACAAAACTAAATTTCCGATAATTTACACCTCTGCAGACAGCGTATTTCAAATTGCACTGGATACAGATTTGATTCCGCTGGAAACTCTTTACAAATGGTGCGAAATTGCCAGAAAAATTCTCGATGAAGGAAACTACAATGTATCAAGAGTAATTGCAAGACCGTACAAAGTTATTGACGGCAACCCGACAAGAATTTCAAAAGACCGGAGAGATTACTCTATGGTTCCGAAACACACTGTTTTAAATGACATCAAAGAAAAAGGCGGTAAAGTAATCGGTATCGGAAAAATTGAGGATATATTTTCCAAATCCGGAATCACACACGCAATCCATACAGGCTCAAACAAAGAAGGGCTTGAATTAACCATAAAAGCAATCAAAAACGAACTTGAACTTGAAAAGATTGCATATCCTGATTATAAAGAAAATCATTCCGGTTCAGAGCCTATTTTGATTTTTACAAACCTTGTGGATACGGATATGCTTTTCGGACACAGAAACGATGCCAAAGGCTACGGAAAAGCGATAGAAGAAATCGACAGCTATATTCCGGATATTATTAATTCAATGCAGGATGATGATATTTTGATAATAACAGCCGACCATGGCTGCGACCCTTGTGTCCCAGGGACAGATCATACAAGAGAAAAAGTTCCTGTGCTTGTTTACGGGAAAAAACTCAGCGGGAAAAACCTCGGAAGTATTACTGGATTTGATTATATAGCAAATTTAATAAAAGACTGGATATTTTAAATTTTTGTTTTATAATATGTTTGTGAACTTTTGTTCACGATATGTTGATAAATAATAAGGAGAAAGTAAAATGTCAGTAAAAGTTGAATCTTCATGTATTGCTTGCGGTGCTTGTGAATCAATTTGCGACGCAGTATTTAAAGTAGAAGATATCGCAACTGTTGATGAATCAGCAGTAGCAGATAACATGGATTGTGTTAAAGAAGCAGCAGATGCTTGCCCTGTTGGAGCAATCATTGTTGAATAATTAACTTATTCCGGATTAAAAAAAACAGACCGAAAAAATTTTCGGTCTGTTTTTATTTGCACACCTTATTTACTTCTTAATTTCTGCTGCTTAAAAACTGAACCAACCCTTTTATAGCGAGTTTGTAACTTTCTGCTCCGAAACCGCTTATTTGTGCCAGACAAACAGGAGCAATCATTGAATTATGTCGAAAATCTTCACGGGCGTGAATATTTGTCATATGAACTTCAACCGTCGGAATGGCAACTGCCGCAACAGCATCTCTTATCGCTACACTTGTATGCGTATAAGCACCGGGATTTATAACTATACCGTCTGCATTATTATATGCCGATTGAATTTTCTCGGCGATTTCACCTTCATGATTACTCTGGAATGTTTCCATATCAATTCCGAGTTCAAACGAATATGCATATAAATCTTTTTCCAAATCCTTCAATGTCATGGTTCCGTACTTTTCAGGTTCCCGAATTCCAAGCATATTCATATTTACACCGTTAATTACAAGTATCTTCATGAAAATTCTCCTTGCATACAGTATATTATAAAATCAAGTAATTGTAAATTTTTATTAAAATTTATTGGTACACATGTAACAAAAAAATCATGCTTGAATTATCATGCATGTACAACTATCCCCAAATCTCCTCCCAAGATTATTGTTCAAGCTATACAAAGAAGTATAGCTTTTTTTTATGTTTGCGGCAATTCATTCTATTGACTTACGAAAAAAAATGACTAAAATATATTGTATAGGGATGAGGATTTATATGAGATTAGTGGAAAAATTAAAAGAATACGAAAATCAATATATGTTTATCCGTTGGGCTACGGGCGGCGAATACGGAAAGCTCGTCTATGCCGGTGAAGACTTTATACAGTTTGATGTAATTAATGTTGATACAATGGAATACAGTGAAACTGTTTTAATCCACAGTCCTCTTATTCTGGAAGTTGCAATAGGCGGTGTTGATATAGCAAGAATTGTTGCGGAATTATCCTCCAGAATATCATCCGACTAAATATTAAAACTCTTTCTGGAACCTTCTTCGTGGTAGAATCCGCCACCGCAGATTGTTTCAATGACTTTCAGGGCGAACTCTCTCGGAGCGTCAACCTGATTGAGATACAATTCTCTGTTTGATAAGTGTTTAATCTTTAATATTGCACTCTGATTTTGTTCAGCAGGGATAAACAAAGAAGCAACCTCATTTTCCAGAAGTCTGCCCATTTCTTCTTCATGGTCTTTTACACCTGCCATAATTTCGTTGTAATTTCCTCTTATCGCCATAATTCTGCCTGAAAAAAGGTGGTTTCCGTTCTCTCTGTAAAGAGCCTGAGGCTGAAAGTTACAGCGTGTTGTAAAACTTATTTTGTGCCAGAGAATATTTATAAACACAACGGATTTTTGCTGGTCAAAATCAACATAAATATTCTGTGTAGTAACTCCTCTTGAAGCAAAAGCTTCCTTTAAAATTTCCGCAATTTCCTGCAGGTTATCAATCATTCTTGAAAAAATTTCGTTTGTATTGATTGTAGCGTGCTGGTAGTCCAAAAACTGCTTATACATATGGGTTGAGAC
>JADIND010000170.1 GCA_017694215.1 Candidatus Scatousia excrementipullorum
GCTCGATAAAATTGGCAATTTTCAGAATGCAAGCGTGGATGACGAGTTAAATCAATTATTTTACTCAAAAGATTTAATAGAAAAACAACGCTATGTTCTCGGCGGATTGTCAAAATTTGACGAAAAAGACATTCTGCTTATGGGATGGGGGCGTTCGGATTCTCAAAAAGGATTTCCTATAACTGCAAAAGGATTATTAAAATTCTTGCAGAGAGAATCTGTTCCGGCTGAATGGAAAAAACACTTCAAACTGGCTCTCGGCAGCGGACCTAATCCTTGGCCAATGGATGATCATGGAGCAGGAGATTTCCACAAAATAAAAGATATAATGTATCAAATCCAGCAGCTTGATAACGGTGCTTACAAGCAAAACTTTATGTACGGCAACGGATTTTTCCCGTCAAGACTTGTTACGGCGGCTACATACGGAATCTTTACATCCCGCGGAGAACCGCAAGGTCTGTCATGCCCTGAAGCTCTTCAAACAGCTACGCCTTCAGGCTCCTTAAACACAGGGGGTGCCGGAGAAATGATTGTCACGGTTGGAGAAAATGCAGAAAAAGCTAACGGCTTCAAAACTCCTGATGCATTTATGCGTAATGTTGAAGACCTGGATTGGCCGGAAGGAACTGACCTATCAAAACTTACTGCAGAGCAAATTGATGACAGACGTGTAGAACTTGCTGCAGAACAGGTTGCGGATATGTTTGAAGACATGGCAAAAGTTTATTACGAACAACCGGAAGTTTATGCAAAAATGGTAAAAAATGCAGGTCAATCAGAATTTGACTGGCATAACAACCACGCACTTAACAACGGACGTTCTACTCTCCAATTATACGAAGAAGACGGGTTTGAAATTTCAAAAGGCTGGGAAGGCAGAAATAAAAACCCTATGAAACGTCTGGTCGGAGAATTCGGCGGTAAGTTTGAAGAACTCAAACGTACTGTTAAAAAGAAAGCAGAAGAAGCTGTCAGAACAGTATCCGAACCAAAGGGCTCAAAATGGAACAAAGCCGCAGCATTTATTACGCTCGGCGTAATAGTTCTCGCCGGCGGAGGTGCTTATATTTATACCAAGAACAAAAAGCCAAAAGAGAAAGTTGCATAAAATATAAAAAAACTATTGACATCAAATTTTGTTCTTTATAAAATAATCTTACTGGGTCTAGCCGAAAGGATAGCCTGGGGCATAAGAGGAAAAACTTCAATAATGTTGTTTGAAACCTGATACCCCGAGAGATTATTGAGAATTAAATAGCAATTTATAAAAATTTGCGCTTGTAGCTCAGCAGGTAGAGCACTCCCCTTTTAAGGGATAGGTCGCGCGTTCGAATCGCGCCAAGCGCAAATTTTAAATATACAGAGGGTTTGAGCCCTCTTTTATTTTGCAAAAAATTCTAAAAAAACAGGGGTTTTGTGTATATTTTGTGTATTCCCCTGCAAACCTTGTGTTTATAATGTTTTTAAGCCCTTAATAGTTGCTAAGCCGTTCTATAGCCTCGCGTTTCCGTTCCTGCTTGATATGGTTATATACCTCAAGGGTAATATTAATATTTGAATGACGCATGATATCTTTAACAACATCAAGCGGAACATCTAATTCAATTAAACGCGTGCAGGCTGTATGACGTAATCCATGAAATGTAAAATTTTTAATGCCGGCACGTTTGAATACTTTTTGAATGCTGTAGCGAATATTTACGTACGGAGCATTAGTTAACGGATTTACAAAAACATATTTTGATGACTTCTGTAATTTAAGTTTTTTGAATTCAAGCAGTAACGGTGATGAAATTGGAATTTCTGATTTTTTACCGTTTTTTTGTGTAAGAATTGTAATTAACTTTTGCTCAAGGTCAACATTTTCCCACTCAAGCTGTAATATTTCACTTTTACGCATTCCTGTATGCAAGGCACATAGGAAAATTGGTTTTAAAAACTCGCATTCGCCATAACAACATTTTAAAAGAGTTGCCACTTCCTGTTTGTCAAGAATTTTAATTTTTTTATTTTCCACTTTAAGCGGCTTTATATAACGTTTAACAGCAGGATTGTATTTAATCCAGCCATAATTTTCAGCCATTGTCATCATACGGCGTAGGACACCGATTTCACGATTAATTGTAGCTCCTTTCATTCCGAGCTTTTTACGGTGTTGACGATATTGTTCAATAATGAAAGGCGTAAATTCTTTCAGTTTTTTATCGCCAAAGAATTCTTTTAACTTTTTCAAAGCTGAAAGGTCGTTGATATACCCTTTACAGTTTGATTTAACGTATTGTTCAAATCTCTCGCCAAGAGTAAAAAATGTTTCCTGCTTTTTATATTCAACCAAATCATACCGATCGCCGAGCAACTCAGCTTTTACTTTAGTCTCAGCCTGCTCTGCCATTTTCCTTGTAGTAGCTTCCGGCACAGCACGATGATAACGTTCCCCGCGAATTTGAAAATTATAATACCATCTGTTATTTTTATTGTAAACTGACATACTTTTGTTTTTAACAAAACGGTGTTTTAATGTCAATTAAAATAGGTTAAAAACTTTACCCTTGTTGCGTTTGCGGCAAATTTAATCTATCTAAAGAAAAATAGGTAAAAATAAAAAAAGCTATATAAAATAGTTAATAAATTGTAATATTAAGAAGAAATGTTACAAACTAGAAAAC
>JADIND010000171.1 GCA_017694215.1 Candidatus Scatousia excrementipullorum
AAACTGTATTAATGATATTTCTGCACTGGCTGAGGATAAAAATATTAAAATTGTATTTAATTCTTCATTGTATGATAGTGAAAAGATGTTATTTGCGGATAAGAGCCAGATAAGACGTGTTATTTCAAATATTTTAAATAATGCAGTTTCTTATGCGTATAAAGGCACTGAAATAAAAATCAATATAACAAGAAACGATAATAATATTATTGTTGAAACTGAAAATTCAAGTCCTGAAATTCCTGCTGATATTCGCGAACATTTATTTGAAAAATATGTTACCGGTTCTGATTCCTATCGTAAGGTAGGTTTCGGATTAGGTTTGTATCTTGCAAGAAAAGTTGTGGAAGCTCATAACGGCAGAATTTATTTGAGTGCAAATTCTACAAATAACCGTTTTACATTTGAAATTCCGGTTGTAGAAAGTTGAGACTCCTTACTGTCAGGTACAAAAGTAAAAAATAAGCGATGCAATAACTTCTGCACCGCTTTTCATTATTATCTTACAAAATTTGTCATTATTTTTTGTTCCGGAACAGGTTTGTTTATGCCTGAATTTTTCCCTGCATCTATGCATTTTAATATCCATGCCATATTTGTACCCAGAGTTCTCATAATTTGTAGACCTTCCAAATCCTGTTTTACGTCATCAGGGGTGTTTTGTTTTCCGTGGACCATAGGCCAGTAGCTGGAAGATATTACCGGCATGTTGTTAATAGTGAAGTGTTTTGTAATTGCATCAAGGGATGCTGTTGTGCCGGCACGTCTTGCGGAAACTATTGCTGCTGCAGGCTTATATGCAAGAGCAGAACTTGCAGCATAGAATACTCTGTCCATAAATGATAACAGCCGTCCTGACGGATGTGCATAGTATACCGGTGAACCGAATACAAAACCGTCGGCATTTTTTGCTTTTTCAATAAATTCATTTACCGCATCATCTTTAAATACACATTCCCCTTTGGTTCTGCAGTCCTGACATCCGCAGCAATCCCGTAATTCAGCATTACCCAGCTGAAATATTTCGGTTTCAATACCTTCATTGTTTAGTGATTTTTCGATTTCGCTTAATGCAGTAAATGTACAGCCCTGCTTGTTTGAACTTCCGTTAACCAATAAAACTTTCATATACCCTCCTTATTGTTTATAGTTTTAGTATATTACAAAAATCATTTACAAAACTTTAAAAAGTAGCAATAAAAATTTATCTTTTGTTTTTATAGTTTTATAAAGGTAAGTAATAGGAGTAATATGTATGTTAGATTCAGTTAAATTTTCTCAGGTTAACTTTAAAGGTTCAACCAATCTTATAGAACAATTTAAAGAGAAGCAAAATCGCACCGAACAATCTGGAGCTCAAAATAATGTCACTCCGCCTCAAACAGGTGCGGAAGCACTTTCTAATTATAACCGTGCTGCAATAGCTCAAGCTCCGGCATCAACAAATAACAAGAAAAAGAATGTTGAAGCTGAACTTCTTGCAAAATTTAGCGATTTAAAACCTGCAGAGCCTATTAAAATAGATCAAAACTTTATGACAAACTTTAAAGGCGATAAAGTTACAGGTTCGGATGGTATTGTCGAATATTATGAAGAAAAGTCAGGTGATATTTCAAAAATATACTTTGTTTTTGATAATAAAGTTTCTACAGCATATGAAGTTAATAATAAAACCGGCAATATGATAAGAGAAGATTTATTTGATAAGGATGGGAAACCGATTTCCGTAATTGAATACAATCCTGAAACAGGTATTGCAAAAAAATACACCTCATATGATTTAGACAACGGAAAACTTAATTCCGTAGCGGAATATGACGATAAAGGTGATTGTGTAAGAAGTGTTATTTATGATACGAAAACAGGTAATATATCTCGTATATTTGAACATGATAAAGGTATTGACGGCGGTGTTGATATTCATTATGAGTTTGAAAACGGAAAACTCGTAACTAAAAAGATTGAAAGCCCGCTGGACGGCAATACATTGGAGGCAACAAGGTTCGTTGACGGAAAAGAACTTAAAACTATTAAAACAAAACTCTATCCTGTAATCAATAATTCTGATATTGATTTTTCAAAAATTAATCTGCAGCCCTCAACTCCGGGTAATGTTGAACTCGATGTAAGTAAAGTTAATGGTGAAAAGAAATTCCGTTCAAATAATACACTTGAATCAATTACCGTAAAAGACGGAAATATAACCCGAATTTATAATATGGACGCAACCGGCAATAAGCTTGATAATATTGAAGAAAAAGAAAATGATATTATGAAACGTTCAATACGTATAAATAAAGAAACCGGTAAATTAGATTCTATTGATGAGTTTGATGCTCAGGGTCATAATATTAAGTCAACTTATTTTAATAAAAACGGAAAGCCCGAAGGGGTGTACGAAACTCCTTCCGGTGGACAAGACGGTGTTATGAGACGTGTAGTCTATTACGATGACGGCAAACTTCGCGGCTATGATATCAGCGATGGCAAAACTTTTGACCTGAAACATACATTCCGTTTTGATAAATCCGGCAATCTGATTGAACATATGGAATATAACGAAGACGGTAAAAGTAAAGACCGTTATTATAATGAAATGATTGATTTCGTGGAAAACAAAACAGAAGATCCAAAAAATGCGGAAAGCATTGAATGGTTTAGAAAATTGTTAGCAAATCCTAATTGCGAAAAAACATATGTTCCGCAGGCAAACATTGTTCACGTTAAAGAAAAAGGTTTGATTGACGGTATGGAATATGATGTTTTCTCAAACGGAACAGTCAGAGCTTACAGCAACTGGGGCAATGATGCAATTATTATGAATTCTAATGAGGAAATGATTAAACTCTTTAATGACTGTAAAGAAGAACATCATGATGATTAAATAATTTTTTCCAAATAAAAAGGGCTTTTAAAAATAAAAGCCCGGTTGGAATTAAGAATAGCTGGAAGTATGAAAAAGATTTATGTAATGTAATTATATTTAAATCGGTTCATACTTCCTTTTCAATTCTCCTGTTAGGCTAATCTTCTTCACTATTCTTTAATTTTTTGTCATATATATAAGCACAGCCGTAATAATATGCGAACTGAATGATACTTGCAGTATAGCATATTATTACTCCCACAATGCAGTCAATGACAAGCTTGCCAAGAAATCTGAAGAAAATTGCTAAAATGAATGCAATAAGTATTGCGATAACAAATGTAAGAAAATTAAGTAAGCCAGCCTTGATTGTTAGCCACCATACAGGAAGAAATGTATTTTTCAGTATATTGATAGCAAATAAAGGATTTGCTACAGATTTAATTTCATAATTTTCACTGAACTTTGTCAAAACTATTGGAAATATAGGATTGCATACAATTACAAATGCAATCCATAAAAGAATTTTGAACAGCTTTACTTTAATAATTGCTGATGCTAGTAAACATATTGTTGTAAAAATTGTCAGGTAAATTATCCACAAAAGCAGGACTACAATAAACTTAGGAAGAACTTTTAATATTTCTATAATATTCAGATTCGGGAAAATATCATAATTTTTCCCCTCTTCATCAGGTTGTTTAAGCGAAAAGAATTTTATCATATTGTTAATGGTATTAAACATATATCCACATAAAAGTAATATTGCAATTAAAAGAATTATCCCGGAAATTGGATCCTGTGTAATAAAATATTCCAAAAACATTAATTCATTCAGAGTTTTACCTGCAGGAACTTCAATTTGTGCTCCTGTATAGCAAATTATAATACTCATTACAAGTGTAAGCCCAAAAATCCATAAATGAATTTTCCAGGCATTAGAGCCGGTATAAATTTTCTTTAATCCTTCAATCAATCCGCCATTCATTTAAATTCTCCTTTCATTAATTCCTATAATATTAGCATAAATCACATTATTTTCTATACCATATTTAGATTATTTATGGCTGCTAATTGATACCTTGGAACTGTTGAGATTTTACCCTTGCGGCGGATGTAAAAGACAGGGGTTTTATTAAGAATTTTTCTATAAAGACAAAAAGGAGATATTATGTTTGAAATGTACCCTAAAAAGCCTCATCTTGATAATGTTACCGGAAATTTTATTGAGCAAGTGAGTGAAGCCGGCGGTAAACCTCTATATGAATTAACACCTGAGGAAGCCAGAGAATTTCTCCTTATGATTCAACGCAATTCTCATAAACATATTCCTGCCGCAGTTAAAGATTTGGATATAGCAATAGACGATAATAGGAGTGTAAATGTAAGATTAGTAAGACCGGAAAATTATAATGATATATTACCGGTAATAATTTATCTGCATGGCGGCGGCTGGGTAATGGGTGATAGTGAAACACACGATATGCTTATAAGAAAACTTTCAGTTTGTACAAATTCCGTTGTAGTTTTTGTAAATTATTCACGTTCGCCTGAAGCCGTCTATCCTCAGGCCGTTAACGAAATATACGGAGTTTTGAAATTTTTATACCAGAATGCTGATAAATTCAACATTGATTCTGACAGAATTGCTATAGCCGGTGACAGTGCAGGCGGTAATCTTGCGACGGTAGTTGCTTTAAAAACTTTAAAGGAAGGCGGTCCTCAAATATTATTACAGGCTCTTTTATATCCTGTAACTGATGCTAATATGGATTCTGATTCTTATAAAGAATTTAAAGACGGTCCATGGCTTACGAAAAAGGCAATGGAATATTTCTGGAATGCTTATCTGCCTGATAAAAGTTATAAAAACGATATGTATGTATCTCCCTTAAGAGCATGTGTGGAAAATCTTGCGGGACTTCCTCCGGCACTGATTATTACGGCGGAAAACGATGTGCTCAGAGATGAAGGCGAAGCGTATGCCAGAAAACTTGATTTTGCAGGAGTAAAAGTTATGAATGTCAGAATAAACATGACCTGTCATGATTTTATGATGCTTAATGATTTGCAGCACAGTCCGGCTGTAAAAAGTGCTTTTGCCTTGTTGTGTAAAGTTTTGAGCCATAAATTGCATAACTAGCAAAAAAAATTTTTCAGTGGTTTTATATCTGTATTATGAAAATTTATGCAATAAACACGACGGAAAAGTATCGTCAAAATCCATTGAAAATAAACGACAGTAAAAATAATAATACTGTTATCGGTAAAATTGTTGACAGACAATACAATAGCGGGATTCCGAAAAATTTGTCATTAATTTATTTCGGAAGTTTAATTCAGCCTGCAAAGAGGCTTACAAAATCAGATTACTTGATTTCTGCATATATAAAAGAAATCGGTAAAGCCCGTTATCTTCACGGAGATCGGGCAGTTGTGGATTTATCGATGGGAAATCCTGATTTGACACCGCCGGAAAAAGCAAAGCAGGCATTGAAAGAAAAAGTTAATGACCTGTGGTCGCACAGATACAATAATCCTAAAGGTGAAGGGGCCTTATTTTATGCAGTTGAAAATTGGATGAAAACAAGATTTGGTGTGCAAATTAATCCCAGAACCGAGGTTATGGCAACATCCGGTTCCTCAGATGCGGTTGACCATATCTTTACGGCATATGCAAACTACGGCGACAAAGTCCTTGTCCCTAATCCGGGCTACTCACTGTATGATGATTTGATAACAAGACATGATCTTAAAAAAGTCCAATTTGATTTGAAGCCAGAAAACGGTTATCTTCCGGATTTCTCAAAAATGCCTGATGATGCAAAAATTTTAATACTCAATTATCCTCATAATCCGACAGGTTCTTTCGCTCCAAAGAAAGTTTTTGAACAAGCAGTTGAGTGGGCTAAAAAACATAAAGTTCTGATTATACATGATATGGATAACAGTGAGGTTACTCACACAGGTCGAAAACCTGCAGGTATTATGCAGATTCCAGGAGCAAAGGAAGTTGCTTTTCAAGTGCATACAATGAGTAAGGCTCAGAGTATGCCGGGATTTAGAGTAGCATTTACAATCAGCGATAAGGAAAATATTGATAATCTCCTGAATGCAAAATATCTTTCAGGCGGAAGTGTTTACGTCCCTGTTCAGCATGCGGCGATTGCGGCTCTGAAGGATGAAGAAGGTTTTATTAATAAAATTAATAAAATATACAGAGGCCGCAAAAACACTGCAATAAAATGGCTTAATAAGCTGGGCAGCGATGCTAAACCGACAGACGGAACGTATTATCTCTGGGCTAAAGTTCCTCCTGAATTTACTTCAGACGAATTTTTTAAATACGTACTTCATAAATCGCAGGTTGCATTTACTCCCGGTACGGTTTTTGGAACAAACGGAGAAGGGTATGTGCGTATTGTAATGTCTGCAGACGAAAATACTATTAATAAGTGTTTTGAAAGAATTGAAAAAGCCGGAATTCGTTTTGATGTGCCAAAAAGTAAACTGCCTCTGGAAACTCAAAAAGAAATCGCAAGTATGGCAGACGGTTCTTACTCTATTACTCCGAAAGAGGACAGAGATTTTGCCCGATATATGGAAACGCTGGCTCAAAGACGAATTATGCTCACACAAAGACTTGCAGATAAGGATTCAAAATTTTCAAAATTTATTCCTCAAAAAGACGTAAATTTACCGTGGAATATTTTAAAAGACGGGCAGAGTGTTTATGTTCAGAATGTCAGAGAAGGCAAGCCTTTATTTGCAGATGTAAAAGATATCCCGCCTTTTAGTGATAAGTCTGAATACCTTACACTTGCAAATGACATTAAAAATCAATGGTTGAAAAAATCTTATCCCGATGCGGATATTTTACCTGCATATAAGTCAGTAACTTTATATCCGGATGCAAATTACTTTACTTTGCGTACTGAAGACGGAAGACTTCAGGCTGTTGCAAATGTTGAAATTCAAAATAATGGTGAAGTTTGGGGCAGAAGCCTTAATACTGCACCTTGGAATCAGGGTTCTGAGGCTGAAATTCGAGGCTGCGGAAAGGCTGTTATTGCACGTATGGTAAGTTTCTGCCTTGAAACAGGAAATAAAATTTTGAAATTTGCAACTAATAAGCCTGAAAATGTCAAATTTTATAAAAATCTCGGTATGGTTGAAGACGGAACCAGAAACTTTAACGGAGAAATCCATACAGTTTTGAAATTTGTTGAAGATTCAATGAAGACATTCCTAAATAAATATCAGATTAATTTGAGTTTTTAAACATTTTAGAATCATGTTCCGCTATGTATTCTGAAATAATTTCTGCGGCGTCACCGATTATTTTTTCACACGGGCGGACTGCATAATATTCTTTTGTCCTGTCGGATGGTATATAACTGTCGTCAGCAAGAGGGCCGAGAAGTTCTCGGCAGATTATTGTGCCGTGTTTTTCTTTGAAAAGTTGTGCAAGTTCCTGAATCCGTTTGTAATGCTCGGTTTTCACCTCTTTATTGTTTGGTTCTGTATAACCGTATTTTAATCCTGCTATCATAAACATTGCACTTACGGCTCCGCAGACTTCACGCATTCTGCCCATTCCTCCGCCGAAAGATGAGGAAAGCTTCAGTGCTGAGTCAAAATCAATACCTAAATCTTCCGCAAAAGTGCAGAAAACCGATTGGGCACAATTATAACTTTCCCTGAATAATGTTTTTGCTTTTTGTGAATAATTGTTCATGATATCCTGCTTTAAAAATTTTTAAGTTAATTCATGTTCATGATACCATAAATGCGTTATGACAATTATATTTAATCCCGTAATAGTATCAGTAATTTTATTATGTGTTTTATGTCTTTGCAGAATTAACGTTCTGCTGGCAATTATAATTTCAGCGATTGCAGCTGGTTTAGTCGGCGGATTGCATATAACAGAGGTTATGAATACTTTTATTTCGGGTATGGGCGGAAATTCCGAGACAGCTTTGAGTTATATTCTGCTCGGAACTTTTGCTGCTGCAATGACGCATACCGGACTTGCTACAATTCTGGCAAAGAAAATAGCAGGTATTATAGGAAATAAAAAAATAATGCTATTGTTTATACTTGCCGGAATTGCGGTTTTATCTCAGAATCTAATTCCTGTTCATATAGCGTTTATTCCTATAATTATTCCTCCGTTGCTGCATGTTATGAATAAGCTTGAACTGGACAGACGTGCTGTTGCCTGTTCGCTGGCTTTTGGCTTGAAGGCTCCATATATAACGATTCCTGCCGGATTCGGGCTGATTTTCCAGGGGCTTATTGCCGAGAATATGACAGTAAATGGTATGACTGTTTTGAAAAATGATGTTTGGAAATCAACATGGATTTTAGGTCTAGCAATGATTGTGGGACTTCTTGCTGCAATTTTTATTGCTTACAGAAAACCGAGAAAGTATGAAGATAAAGAAGTTTTGCAAAATGAACTGGAAAAAGAAGATGAAAACGCTTTAAAACTTAATAAAAATCACTATATAACTCTTATCGGGGCTTTTGCTACTTTGATTGTCCAGCTTTTAACGAAATCACTGCCGCTCGGGGCTCTGGTAGGGCTTGGTATAGTATTCGGCGGCGGAGCCGTAAGCCACAGAAAAATGGATAATCTTATAAATGAAGGTATTGGTTTAATGGGATATGTCGCATTTGTAATGCTTGTTGCTGCAGGGTTTGCCATGGTTTTGAAAGCAACCGGAGGTGTTGATACACTCGTTAATGCGATGATTCCTTTTATGCAGAACAGCAAGCTGCTTGCGGCTGTTCTTATGCTGTTTCTCGGGTTATTTATCACTATGGGTATAGGAACTTCTTTCGGTACAATTCCTATACTTGCCGTTTTGTTTATTCCTATTTGTATAAAATTGGGATTTTCTGTATCTGCAAGTGTTGTTGTGCTTGCTGCAGCAGCGGCTCTCGGTGATGCGGGTTCGCCGGCTTCCGATACTACGCTGGGGCCTACTGCAGGATTAAATGCTGACGGACAGCACAACCATATAACAGATACATGTATCCCTACATTTTTATTCTTTAATATTCCGTTGATGATTTTTGCTCTGGCTGCAGTAATTTTATTTTAAACAGTTTTGCGGTTCAGCGGTTTAGACAAATTCAATATTATGCAATGCAAGTCCTGTGATAAAGTTTCTTATACCGGCGGATTGCAATCGGCATTTGATTTTCCCCTCGGGGTTTTTTCCGTAATATAATGCAGAAGAAAGTACCGCAAGTTTTGACGCCTCTATAATATTCAGTGAACTTAAATCAATTTCAATTTCAGAGGCTTTTGTTTTTT
>JADIND010000172.1 GCA_017694215.1 Candidatus Scatousia excrementipullorum
CCCATAATTTCTTTTCCTTTTAGTTTTCCACTAATAGGAATATCGGCATATTTACTGCTGTTCTTTAATAATTTACCCTTTTTTGTTACAAATTGTAACAACTATTATTTATTAAATCTAACTTTTCTTTATGAGTTAATTGCTTAATACGGTATTCTTCTTTCATCGCTTCTGATTTTGTATCAAACTCCTTTACATAAACAATTTTTACGGGTTTATTTGCTCTTGTATATTTTGCCCCTTTGCCGCTCGTGTGTGCCAGAAAACGTTTTTCTACATCATCTGTGTAACCGCAGTATAATGAATTATTTTCTATTAAAAGAATATATGTATAATATTTTTTCCTCATACAAAAAATTTTACAATAAAAAGACGGATATAAAATCCGTCTTAATTATCCATTTTCTTATATTTCTTTATTTTCTTCTTAGCCAACTGATGAAAAACCACCGGAAGAACAGCCGCCGCCGCTAAAACCTCCGCCAGATGAGCATGCAACTGTAGGAGCTGATGAAGAGCCTGTTCCAATGGTTGCGACAGCATTTGCAAAGCCTGACATAAAGCTGCTGCTTGCAACTGTTTCGCCGCCTGCACTTGAATAATTTGCAAAATTAATATTTCCTGCAAACGGATTTGAAGAATCAAAAGTATCATATGTGTTTACTGAAAAATAATTGAACGGATTAGCGTTTGCAAGAGAACCTGCTGTTTCAACAGATTCAACCGGTTTTGCATTAATCGGATTATTGTTGTTTAGACCTGATGATTTTGTTCTGATATTCATATTCTGAACTCCTTAATATCCATTTTATTCTCGTGACATATATATAAAAAAATTTCAAAGTGCCAGATTTCAGCATGGATATTTTTTGTAATATATCTTAACAAAACTAACAAAAAAAAATATTTACGTGCTTTAATCTCTCTATGAAAGGATGATAATATGAACGTAAGCAAAATTAACACAGGATTTACGGCTGTGCATTTTCTATCAAATAATGCAGCAAAACAATCTAATGGTACAAAATCAGATGATGACAAAAAAGTTCCGGTTCTTGTTAACATTACATCTGATAAGCTTAATAATGCACTGAAAGCAACCGTTCTGATTCCGGCTGTATCACTGCCTTTGATAATGGGTTCATGTTCAAAGGATGATGATTATGAATACTGGGCTGACGGAGGCGGAACAAGTATTACATATCCGTCAATTTATATTTTGCCGGAACTACAAATAGACTCAATAAAATTTGCAAAAGACAGTGTTAGATTGCCGTTAGAACTTTCACCAAACGGTAAAGTTAATTCTGCTATAAAAAATATTGCCTCAAAAATGAATATTCCTAATGATTTTGACGGTGATTTTCCAATCAGATTAGCTTATCAGTCCCCGGATTTTGTAAAATGCCTGACTCTTGACGGACTTGCATCAAAGGATGACAAATATATTTATGATGTACAACAATTTAATAAAAACGGAAGTATGGATATTTACAAAACTGAAGTTACGGCAGATGACGATATTTTAAGATTGAAAAACCTCGGGTTTGATAATAATTCTGAATTTGAATTTGAACTTCAGGGAGATTCACTTCTCGGATATAAAAAAGTCAACGGTGAATTTGAAAAATACGCGACATACAAGCCTGAAAACAGGAAATCCATTCTTGAAATAAAAGAAAACGGTGATACTACCAAGATTAATAATATAAATCTGCTTTTTGTAAAATCACAATGCGATAAAAAATAATCAACCATGTCATATATATACGGATCGGTATTATACTGCCGGTCCTTTTTTAATGTTAAATATCCATCCATCGGCTGATAAAATATAAACTAATGATTGATGACCTTGCTGAAATAAAAGGCTATTCTTGTAGTGTAAATAGATTAGGGGACTATGAGAGGAAATGAAAAAGCTAATTTTATTATTTACAACATTGTTAATAACTACATCAGCCGTATTTGCGGGTGATAATTACCTAAATACAGTCATTTTGGAAGGAACGGATAGCGGTTACAATATTATATTAAGAACTGATGAAATTGCATCTGTCAAAAAGACAATTACTTCTAGCAACAAGCTTACACTTGATGTAAAAGGGGTTACATCAGCTGACAGTATGAGTACGCTTTATAAAAATACTTCACAGGCAAATACCGTAATTGTTGAAAATGCCGGCAATAATTCCTTAAAAATCCATATTCAGGCAAAAGATATTGCAAATTCAAATATAATATTTGACACACCTGCTTCAGCACCTGTTGTAGTCACAGATTCTGTTTCACATAATACTATAGTGTGGAGTATTGTTGCCTTTGTTGTTTTGTGCGGATTATTTGCAAGAACTTTGAATATAAAAGAAGATTCGGAAAGTATTATCCAAGAAGCAATCAATAAAGATATGCGTGACAGAGAAATAGAAATGTACAAAAATTACAGAAAAGAACTGCTCACGATACCGAGTATTGATTATAAAATAAAGAACCCGAGAGTTCAGGAAACAATCAGACGTGCTGATACAATAAGACATCTTCAACGGAATGCGAAGTAGTAGTATATCAGATATTGAGGAATAGGAATGGCTATAAGAATTTTATTTTTACTGTTATCGCTTATAATACTTGCAAATATTATAATTATAATCTGCAGCTATATATTTGGCGTGAACCTTTACAAAAAACATGGAAAAGCTATATTGAGCGGATTTGGAATTCTTGCACTTTTAATCGTTTGTACTTATGTTGTACTCGGAGTACTGGGGCTGGTGTAAGATGAGTGATTTAAAATTTTTATTAATCACTGCTATAGTACTGACGACTGCTTTTGTCTGGGATTATTTTGAAAAGAAAATTTTGACTTCAAGATTAAAAAAACGCAGAAAGAGCAGAAAAACAAATGAAACTTTAGGGAATCAGAGTGCAACTGAAAAGCTAAATGCAGCAAACTGTTTACTAAAAAAATATATAAATGAAAGGATGGAATTGATGGATAAAAAGAATTTAGCAACGCCTGTGACGGTTATACTGCTTTTAATTGTATTTATTATATTATGTAATCCTATCGCGATAGTCGGTGTAGGAGAACGCGGAGTTAAGGTTACCTTAGGTAAAGTATCTCCTCAAAGCTATACGGAAGGTATTCATCTTATTACTCCTTTTATATCAAAAATTAAAACTATGGATGTTAAAACTCAAAAGAAATATATTTCAACAGATGTTTACACAAAAGATATTCAACAGGCACAGATTTCTTATGTTGTTAACTTCAATCTGCAGCCGCAAAATGCACATAATATGTACCGAGAAGTAGGTACCGGCTATGTGGATACTGTATTAATGCCTGTTGTTGAAGGCACAATAAAAGATGTTATCGGCAAATGGAATGCACAGGATTTAGTTGCAAACAGAGAATCCGCAACGGTTGATATTCTGGGGAAACTTCAAAAACAGCTCCAGCCAAGATACATTAATGTAACTGGTTTTCAAATTACTGATATAAACTACTCCGGAGTATTTGAAAAAGCTATTGAAAGTAAAGTTACGGCCGAACAGGATGCCTTAAAAGCAAAAAACAGAACCGTACAGATTGAAGAAGAAGCTAAGCAAAAGATTATATCGGCTGAAGCGGAAGCAAAATCAATGGCTATAAGAGCAAACGCACTTACACGTAACAAAGCTCTTGTCGAATATGAAGCAGTTCAAAAATGGGATGGAAAACTTCCGCAATATATGCTGGGAAATACAGTACCTTTCTTAAATTTAAAATAATTCACGAAAAAACTTAACCTTAAAATAATCCTTAATCATCCGCTCAATTAAAGGGCGGATTTCTTTTATATACAAATGAACAAAGAATATGCCAATCCGTTAATTAAAATAGTTATAAATAATTCGTTCAATTTGTTTGGCAGAAGTTCCGTCACCGTAAGGATTAGATGCTTTTAATCTCGTATTTTCCTTTGTATCTGCCAGAATCATTTCACTTAGGCTGACAATTTTATCGTAATCTGCTCCGACAAGTGTTGAAACTCCTGCATCTATGCCTTCCTGGCGTTCTGTTTCATATCTCATAACAAGAGTAGGGCAGCCGAAAGACGGAGCTTCTTCCTGAATTCCGCCGGAATCAGTCAGAATAAGTTTTGCATTTTTCATTAGATAGACAAGGTAAGGATAATCAAGCGGAGTAAGCAATTTTACATTTTCGTAAGCCCCCAGACGTTCATAAATCTTATTTTTTACGTTTGGATTAGGATGAACCGGAATTACGAAAGTATGATCCGAGAATTTTTCAGCAAGATATTTTATAGCATCTATAATTCTGTCAATTCTTTCTCCGTGGTTTTCGCGTCTGTGTGCTGTAATCAAAACAAGATTGTCATCTATTTCAATACCTTTTGATTTATAAAAGTCAGCAGATTTGCTCATAGTTTCATCAGAAAGACAAAAAAGAGCATCAATTACAGTATTTCCTACAACGTATATTTTACTGTTATCTATATTTTCTTTTAAAAGAGCCTGTCTGTTTTTTTCAGTAGGGGCAAAATTCAATTCCGCAACTCTTGTTGTCATCTGCCGCATAACTTCTTCCGGGAATGGCTCATAAATATCATAAGAACGAAGTCCTGCTTCCACATGAAAAACCGGAATTTTATTGTAAAAACTTGCTAACGCTCCGCAAAGAACAGTCATTGTATCGCCCTGTACTATCGTTGCATCAATATTATTTTCTGAATAAACCTTATCAAGAGCAGATAAAATTCTTGTTTGGACACCGATTAATGACTGGTTTTCCCGCATTACGTCAAGATTAATATCAGCATCAAGCCCGAAATAGGTAAGAGTTTGGTTTGAAAGCTCCTTTTGCTGTTCCGTATTGCATATTATAACATTGTAATTTTGAGGGTATTTCTTTAGCTCTATTATAACCGGTGCTAATTTTATTACTTCCGGTCTTGTACCGAAAACAAAAAGTATATTCTTCTTATCCATAGCTTTTAGTCTAATATAAAAATTATTCCCATGCAAATAAGTCGGGGGATAAAATTAGTGTTAAAAGTAATATAATTAAATTGCTAGGAGGAAAATATGCTTAATTTATATTATTCTGAAACCTGTCCTTATTGCAAAAAAGTTCTTTCATATTTTGATGAAAACGATATTAAATATGAAAAAAAAGAGGTATCTGATCCTAAAAATTATGAAGAATTGCTAAATCTCGGCAAAATCGCACAGGTTCCGTTTCTTTCGGACACAGACCATAACAAACAAATGTATGAATCAGACATTATTATAGATTACGTCAAAAATTTAAACAGGTAAGGCTAAATATGTTTTATAATTACGGCTATGATAACAGTGAATATAATGAATGTGATGCAAGAGGAGCTTGTTCTATTGCTCCAAAGGTTTCTTCGCTGCAAGAAGTACTTATAATTATATTAAGACAGATTGCATTTTATTCGTTGAAACTTGATGAATTCGGGACTGATATTACATTTCAAACCGAAAATACCGTCAAAGGTATTGCATCAATAATTTCTACAACCGATTACACTGACGAACAGCTTCTTAATATTGTAGGAAAGTATTATGCATTGCTTTTAAAGACAAAAAATGAATATATTAAACAATGCAAAGAAAAAAAGAAAAGGCATATTGAACTTAAAACAGATTTAAAAATAACCCCGCAGACCAATCTTACTGGTATTATTTCGCAGGGTGAAAGGCTTTTTCTGGAAAAATATAAAAAAAATTCACCACAAACAAAATATATAACGGAAATTTTACTTTTTGTCATAAAAACTATCTGTATAAACCTAATTGAACTAGCAAACTACGATGAAAAATACCAAGACGCTTCAAAATCTGTCCTGAAAGGGCTGAATATCTTAAACAGATCCCCTGACCGCGTTATACTTGTAAAGAATAAAATAAAAGAGCTTGTTGATGTAAACGCAAGCCTGATAGAACGAATTTCAAAGGCACAGTTAAAATATTTCGGTCCTATACATAAGAAATACGTTTCACGCAGTACATCTTCAGGTAAGGCAATTCTCGTATCAGGCAACAATATGTCAAATCTTTTTTCTTTGCTGGAACAGCTTAAAGACAAACAGATTGATGTATACACGCACGATGATTTGCTTATTGCACATACTTTCGAAAATTTTGCAAGGTATAACAATTTAAAAGGACATTACGGTGACTGTTCTGGAAATTGTATACTCGATTTTGCAACATTTCCGGGTGCAATACTTTTAACCCAAAATTCTTATCAGAATGTGGAATACCTTTACAGGGGCAGACTCTTTACAACGGAAGATATTCAGCCCAAAGGGGTTATAAAGCTTGAGGAAGATGACTATTCAAAGCTGATTGAATCTGCCGAAAATGCTAAAGGCTTTGCTAAAGGTCGAAAATTACCGGATATAGCAGCAGGTTATAATGAATCTGAACTTGAACTATTTGCGGATAACCTGAGCAAAAAGTTTGAAGAAGGCAAAATTGAAAAGATTGTTATTATAGGGCACACATACAAAACATACAAACAAGATGCATATTTTAACAAGTTTTTTACAATGGTACCTGACAACTGGCAGCTTATTTCATTTTCATACGACAGCAAGAAGGACAACTGTTATTGTATAAATCTTGATAACAATCTTGTAATGATATATACAGTCTTGAAACGAATTTTTAAAGATATACCGATAACATCCGAAAATATTGTATTTTTTATCACTAAATGCGATGTAAGTTCAATCTCTAATATGATATATCTTAAAACACTTGGGGCAAAAAATATTTGTATGTCGAATTGCAGACCCAGAATAAATCCTTCAATAAGTGCTGTTTTACGCTCAACTTACGGTATAAAAGAGCTTACAACACCTCAAGACGATATAAAGAGTATTTAGATATAAAAAAACCTCCAGTTAAGGAGGTTCTCTTTATTATATTAATTAATAAATTAATATCTGTAGTGAGCAAAAGCTTTGTTAGCTTCAGCCATTTTGTGGGTATCTTCACGTTTTTTACATGCAGAACCTGCACCGTTAGAAGCATCGATAATTTCATTTGTTAATTTATCTCTGAAAGATTTACCGCTGCGTTTTTTAGCTGCTTCAATAATCCATGAAGAAGCAAGTGCAAATCCTCTGTCAGCTTTAACTTCAATCGGTACCTGGTAAGTTGAACCGCCGATACGTCTTGCTTTAACTTCCAATAACGGAGTAGCATTAGTTAAGGCTTTCTGGAAAATATCCATTGCTTTTTCATTAGTTCTTTCTTCAATCTGCTGCATTACAGAGTAGAAGATTTTTTCAGCTAATGATTTTTTACCGCGTCTCATAATACGGTTGATGAATTTTGAAATATCTACACTATTATAAACTGGATCTGCTAAAGGTATTCTTTTAGCCGGTTTTGAACGTCTTGACATTATTTCTTACCTCCTTTAGCATTTTTCTTAGCACCGTATTTAGATCTGCTCTGAGTTCTGTTAGCAACACCTGCAGTATCTAAAGTACCTCTTACGATGTGGTAACGAACACCAGGAAGGTCTTTAACCCTTCCGCCTCTGATAAGAACAACGCTGTGTTCCTGAAGGTTGTGACCGATACCCGGAATATATGAAGTAACTTCAAATCCGTTAGTTAAACGAACCCTTGCAACTTTTCTTAAAGCTGAGTTAGGTTTTTTAGGGGTTGTAGTGTAAACCCTTGTACATACTCCACGTCTTTGAGGACAATCCATCAAAGCAGGAGATTTTGTTTTGTCAGTAAGCTTTTTACGTTCTTGACGTACAAGCTGATTAATTGTAGGCATTTTTGTCTCCTTTTAATTAGTTACTACACTGGCAAAATCATAACCTGAAACCCTTACGCATTCCGGTATGACGGGACTGCCGATTCTATAGATTTTCAGAAATTTTGAGATTTTACATCATCCCTTTATTCAGTAGAACCCTACGTCCTATTTTTGCCCACAGCTGATATATCCAGCACGAAAATTTCAGCAGTGTTTAATATTATTAAACTACCTGCATGACAAGTTGTCAATAGGTACAGTAAGAACTATTACAAGAGCTCACTAACTTTAGACAGTTCTTTAATACGACGTTTAGCTTCATTAACAGGATACACAATTAGTATTGCCTTTATCCTGTCTGCTTTTTGAACATCAAAATAGCAGCCTATTTTGTCATCATAGCTTATAGCATATTGAGAACAATAAAATACATCAGAAGCTCCTGTATTACTTAGCAATTCTTTTTCAAAATTAAGCATTTCAGGAGAATAATACTCGTTATGATTTTCATCATCAAGAACTGCAGCACTCATTAATAAAGCAGCATCAGTATAGTTCTCATCGCAATATTTATCCGCAAGTGAAAAGCCTTCTTCAAATAAAGCATAATCTACATGTTCGTTACCATCGGCATCACGAAGTTTTGCGGCATCTGCAATTTTAATAATACCATCTGCAGGATAGCCTAATATATCATACTGATACCTGACTGCAGTTTTCAATTTAGGGTTTATTACAGATTTACCATTGCGATTCAATTTATATGCTTGAGGTAAATATTTTTCGTCAAGTTGAGGTTTTTGCTTTGCTGCTCGTCTTGCAATTTGCAAATCTTTATATCCTACAGCATTTGTTTCTAAATCAGTATTAAAAAAGTCATTAATATCAAAGTATTCATCTTTTAAAAGTATGTAATCGGAATCAATCGGATTAAAAAAATGTTTCGGAGCCTTAACATCATCCGGCTCATAAATTGAATACCCGTTGGTATCAAAATCACGTGTTTCATCGAAAAGTTCATTATCTCTGAATATTGAATCCAAAGCCTGGCGTGTTAAAGTCTCATCTTCTGTCAAGCCGCTATACTGAGATTTCAGCAAAGGTATAGGATAGGTAATATGGTTATTACCATATATCGAAGCTGCAGAATTATTAAATTTTTGAGGCTGCTTTGCGGCCTTAAAGCTGACAGAAGTATCCTTCCTGTTTGTGTAAGTTAATGTAATATTTTGAATTTTCATAAAATCCTCTTTATATAAGTTTAAAATCACCATTTTTCTTGATATGTTCAACAAGTCCGCCATCATTTAAGAGCTTAATCATAACAGGAGGAAGCGGCTCAATCGGTATAATTGCACCATTTGTAAGATCTTTAAGAATTCCTTTTTCAATATCCAGATCAAGTTCATCTCCGGCATCAATACCATCAGTATCACATTCAATAGCAAGAAGCCCTATGTTAATAGCATTTCTGTAAAATATTCTGGCAAAAGATTTTGCAATAACAGCCCCGACACCCGCAATCTTTATTATCTGAGGAGCATGTTCTCTTGATGACCCCAGACCAAAATTATTCCCTGCTACAACAAAATCACCTTTATGCATTTTTGAAGCGAATTCGGGATCAGCATCTTCCAGCACATGTTTTGCAAATTCAGGAAGGTTAGATCTTAAATGAAACAATCTTCCGGGTGCAATATGATCAGTTGATATGTTATCTCCGAATTTAAACGCTTTTCCTCGCATAATCTCTCCTTAATTTCATCTATATGCTTGATATAATTCTACAACAAAATATTAAATCTGTGATATAATTAATTAAGAAAAGTGAAGAGACGAGGTTTATATGTACTTTAACAGAAAATGTAAAATAACTTATATATGCCACGGGGCAACAATATATTCAGACGAGTTCAGATTTTCTGATGTAGAGAATTACCCGCCGATAACCGAAAGCGGGTATGAAGAAATGGAAAAAATCTGCGATTATCTCAGAAAACGCGGAGTCAAAAATGATACGATTTATTCATCTCCCGCAACCAGATGTCTGCAATCAGCAAAATTGGTAGCCAAAGTTTATAAAAAAGATTTTGAAATACTTGAAAATTTAAAACCAAGACGCTGTGGCAGCTTTAACGGAAAAACGTTTGAGCAGATTGAACGTGAAACTCCGGATTTACTTGAAAGATTAATTTACAGCCCTGAAATTCCGACTCCTGATGATGCAGAAAGTATGACAGATTTTATCAACAGAGTTTCTGCCGAAATTAACAGGGTTGTAGAATCTAATATTGGCAACAGAATTATTATTGTAACCCATCAGGATGTTATCAAAGCCGTTATTTGTGATGCATTAAATATACCGCATTCATCATTGCAGCACATATATATTAAAACCGGCAGTGCAACTCAAATAAGCTACTATGAAAGCTGGAAAAGTCTTGTTTATTCGGATTATACCCCTCTTTAATCCGAATACGACCTTAATCTTTTGTTTTCCTGTATTAAGAACTCTTTACCGGGTTTTATTTCTATAAAATCCCACGGGAGTTCTTTTTCAAGACAATAAGTTTCAAGAGCATAATAATCCGTATTAATATTAAATTTTTTGGCTGCGGATTTGAAGGCTCCGAGTTTTCCGCCATTTTTATAAGTTTCAATAAGAAAATCCGAAAAAGATTCATCTCCGCGGGAGAGTACAGCTTGCCAGTAATCCCATTTTGCACTGGAAACAGATGATGAAACACCTATTTTATGTAGTTCACGTTTTATATAATCTGATTTTGCTTCAAGTGACTTTGTACTTTCTCTCCCAAACCACTGGAACGGAGTATTCGGCTTAGGTACAAATGTTGAGAAACCGAAAGATATATCAAAACCTTTATATTGTTGTTTAATTTTTTTAGCAAGAGTAATCATTTCATCAATATCTTTTTGGTTTTCACATGGCAGCCCGAGCATTCCGTAAAATTTAAAACCCTTTAATCCCGCATTTACGGCAATTTCTACGGCATTCATTATTTGATTTTCCGTAAGATTTTTGTTTATTATTTTACGAAGTCTTTCACTGCCGGCTTCTATTGCAAGTGTAATGTTTTTCTGGCCTGCTGCGGTCAGTGTTTTTAATATTTCAGGCGTAATAGAATCCACCCTGAGCGAAGACACACTCATCTCGATTTTCTGTCCGTTTTCAATCTTGTTATATATATACTCGCAAATTTTATCAAACTGTGGATGTGCTGATAGCTGTGCCCCTAAAAGTGCTATTTTATTAGTATGTGAAAGTCCGAGTTCAATATCTTTCAAAATATCTTCATATGGCATAAACCTTAACGGCAGATTTAAATAAGACGCAAGACAGAAACCACACCTGTTTGCACAGCCTCTTGCAACTTCAATAATAAATGTATTTTGGAAAAAGGCTTTTTCGCTTAATATAGGTGTATAGATAGAATTCTCCAGCCTTTTGGTAATCTTTTTTACTTTATTTTTTGAATACTCCGGAACATAGATTCCTTCAATTTGTGCCAGTCTTTCAAGAATTTCTTTTTTTGATTTGTCTTTAAATTCTTTGCAAAGTGAAACTATTTTAAGGTTCAAATCTTCGCCATCACCTATTACAAAAAAATCAAAAAAAGCTGAATACGGCTTTGGGTTAGCAGTTACAACAGGGCCTCCTGCAAAAATTACAGGGTGTGCTTCCCCTCTATGTGCTGACTTTAGCGGAATACCGTATTTATCAAGCATTTTAAATATCTCAAGAAAATCGGTATCAAAGCAAAAAGAAAAACCAAGAAGCTTAACTTCAGACGGATTAATGTGAGTGTGGACAGTATCAGAATATATGCGTTCTATATTAACATCCTCTATTTCGTCAATAGTCTTAAACATCCACAGATAACCGAGCGAAGACATTGCAAAAGCTTCGCATCCCGGAAAAGCCAGCCACATGTTATAAGCTGCATTTTTCTGTTTTAAAGGTTTGTATAAAAAAGTTTCATTACTGTGCATCCGCATTTTCCTTCTGGGAAGTTTCATTAATCGGTGCAAGATATAATTCATCAATAAGTACACAAATCATAGCGGCAATAGCAGGAGAAAGGATTACCCCCCAAAATCCGAGAAATTGTTCGGCTAAAAAAAGTGCAAGAAATATCATCAACGGATGAAGCTGCATAAATTTACCGAATAAAATAGGTCTTACCAGATAATTTGATAACTGCTGGACAAGCAAAAATCCTGCAATAATAAGAATTATCTTAAAAATACTTAAAGGATATGCAACAAGCAAAATTGCAATCAAAGCAATAGTAGGTCCCAAAAGCGGTACGATATCAAGAACACCGGTAATCAATCCCAGAAGAAACGAATAATCAATTCCGAGTATCATCAAAACGATTGTCATCATTAATCCGACAGCAACCATTGAAATAATCTGTGCTCTTACAAAACCACCGACTCTTCTGCTTATAGTTGACAATATTTCAGAAGCCTTTTCCTTATAAACTGGCGGGAAAAATTCAATAAATTTTTGTTTAAGATAGTCTTTGTCAACCAGCAAATAGTAAATTATCATTGTTAAAGCAACAATTACAACGAATATCTGAAATATTCCCATCGTAAATGTCCAGGAATGGTTAACAATATTCTGTGCTACATCAGGTGAAGCATTAACAAATTTATCCATAGAAACAAGCTCTGACAACTTGTGACCAAATATGCTAAAGGTTGAAAGATACTGAAACAACGACATTACTTTCTGTGGAAGATAATTTATTAAAGCACCAATTTCTTTATACGCTATCAAAAATATTGGTAAAAACAGAGCAAAAACTGCCGCTGTGCTTAATGTCACTGCGATTATTGAAGCAGCATTCCGGCTTATTTTCTTCTGCATTTTTATAACAAGAGGATTCAGTGCACAGGCTATAACGTATGCAGCAAAAAATAACATAATTATATTGGAAATTTTCGGAATCATATAAATTAAAAAGATAACCAGAATTAAAAAAATTATATTTTTAATATTAAAATATTTTTTCATAAACTCTCCCTAATCATAAAGTAATTTTATCAGAAAAAAAAACTTTTTCAATTCGTAACATTTATAGTTAATTGTTACGATTTTGTAAAGAAATATTAAATTTGAGTATATATTAGGCAATCTATAACTCATTATATACTTTATATATTTAAGAACAATTAACACGAAGGATAAGACATGGGTTTCTTAACAGGCGCATTTCTAAAGATTTATGCCGCACGGCAAAGGATTCAACTGCAGCACCAGTTGACATCCGTTACAATGCGTCTTAGCCGTGTCACCCGACAAATGGGAGATGCACAAAAACAACTTACCCGAATGAAACAAATGCAGAGCATGAATATGAAGGCTTTGCAGTCTTATGCTATGAAAGGTGCAAGTGCTGCTATGAATCAATCTATATTTGATTTACAAAATAGCGGCTTATCAGAGGCACAAATGTCATCACAAATGATGTCTATCAACAGTGCATTTACGATGAAACAACAGGATATTGCACTGCAATTCTCTCAAATGCAATCGCAGCAGGATATGGCTATGCAGGAATTTGAAGAGGCACAACTAGAACCTCTTAAAAATATGGAAGAAAGCTTGCAGGTTGAAAAAGCATCTATTGAATCACAACTCAAACTCGTTGAGGGTCAAGAAAAAGCTGCAGGCGAAATGGAAAAAGCAAGTTCAAAAGATTTCGTTCCGGAATATACCGGCGGAGGTTAATACACAAATTCTTAAAAAGGGTTCGGGCACCACCGGACCCTTTTTTATTACTCATTTAAAATAATAGCATTTTGTGGACAATATAAAGCAGCATCTATGCAGAAATCTTCATTTCCACATACCCGCTCCTGATTGGCAACAACATAACCGTCGAAGACATCAAATACTTCAGGACATAAGATCTGTCTCTTATACACATCTGACGCTGCCGACGATGGTTATATGTGTAG
>JADIND010000173.1 GCA_017694215.1 Candidatus Scatousia excrementipullorum
GTTTCATCCTCTATACTTTTTTACAGAAAAACACATTTCTGTATTTTTCTTATTCTACACGTGTTTATTAAAGTATAACTAATGCACCATTGTATTAACTCATCTAAACAAATTATTTTGCTAGAAAATTAAGAAATTTTTACAAATATTTGCAAAAAAAACATAATAAAAGAACCCTTGTTAAAAGGGTTCTTTTATTAATCTTTTCAAACAAATTATTACGCTTTTTGAACTTTGCCTGCTCTTAAACAAGAAGTGCAAACTTTAATTTTTTTAGCCGTGCCGTTAACAACAGCTTTAACTGTCTGCAAGTTAGGTTCCTGCGTATGAACTATTTGTTTATGCGAAAATGTCAATTTCGCTGCTTTAATCGGTTTTTTACCGCAAATTTCACATTGTTTAGACATAATTATTCTTCCTTTTCTAGCTAGTTGCGTAACTTCATCATATCGAAAAAATCACAAAAATCAAGTGACATGTTAAATTTCATTACATCTTTAATTTCATTTAGCCTGGAATCAGATACCGGTATGCTTGCCTTATGGTGTTTATTAAGATAGAATATAGTTATAGTTGAGAGGTTAATAATATGACAATGAAAATAACCGTATGCATGGGAAGTTCGTGTTTTGCACGCGGGAACGACAGAAATCTTGAGTTTATAGAAAATTACATAAAAGATAACGGGCTGGAAGCAGAAATTGAACTCTCCGGAGCCAGATGCGAAGGAAAGTGTGCGACAGGTCCTAATATTTATATCAACGGGGTTGAGTATAACGAAGTTGATGAAGATAAAATTAGAGAAATTCTTTCTGCCGTGAAAAAGTAAATTGTTTTTTGAAAAGGAGTTTATAAAAAATGAATAGCCAGTATCCGGTTTATACACTGTCAAACGAATGCCATGACTGCTACAAGTGCGTAAGAGAATGTTTGGTAAAAGCCATAAAAATAGAAAACGGGCATGCATCGGTTATTCCGGAAAAATGTATAGCCTGCGGGCATTGTGTAAAGGCTTGCCCGTCCAATGCAAAACGTGTCAGAGTTGATATTGATAAGGCAAAAAACCTTATTCTGGCACAGAAAGATGTTTATGTGTCGCTCGCCCCTTCGTGGAGCGGGGTATTTGAATATTCAGCCGCAAAAATGATTTCAATTTTGAAAAAGTTAGGCTTTAAAGATGTATCGGAAACCGCACTCGGGGCTCAGGAGGTTTCCATCAAAACAGCCCAGATGCTTAATGAGGCTGATAAAGGATTGTTTATTTCCAGTGCCTGCCCGGTAATAGTTGATTTTGTAAGAAAATATCATCCTGAATTCACGCCTTATATTACGCCGATAGGCTCGCCGGCTATGACACATGCAAAAATGCTCCGTGAAACTTACGGAGATGATATTGCTATAGTATTTATCGGACCTTGTATCGGAAAGAAAAATGAGGTTAATTATTCGGGTTTGTTTGACGTGGCATTGACATTTGAGGAATTGAAAGTCTGGCTGCATGACGAAATTGTTGACGATACGATAGTACCGGTAGATACAAAAAATGCGTTTGTACCGAAACAGGCTTACGAAGGTTCACTCTACCCGATAGACGGCGGAATGAACGAAACCATCAGACGTATCGGGATAAAAAAAGAAGTTCAGCTTATGGATATTGCGGGACTGGAATCTTTTGACAAGGCTCTGCGTAACCTGAAACCGGACAAACTAGACAGACCGATTTTTGTTGAGGCTCTTTCCTGTGAAGGCGGATGTGTTGCAGGGCCTTGTATTTCTACTGAAAAAGCCGGAATAAGTATTGTATCGGATGTTTTAACAAGGGTTAAGGACAGGGAAGTTATCCCGAAAGCTCCTGCAGTTGTTGTTCCGTACGAGATTAAAGAAAAGAAAATTGTTGATTCGGAATATCCTATAGAGGAAATTCTGAAAACTCTGAAAAAAATAGGAAAACACACTGTTGATGATGAATTGAACTGCGGCGGATGCGGATATGCTACCTGCCGTGACCTTGCAAAAGCACTTCTTGACGGGGATGCCGAACCGTCAATGTGTGTTTCTTATATGAGAAAAATAGCCATGAGAAAAGCTGCAGCCCTTGTAAGATGTATGCCTGCAGCTGTTGTCATTGTTGACAGCAATATGAATATTATAGAAGCCAATGACAGCTTTATGAGAATGTTCACCGGCGATATGTACGATGTATTCAAAACACGGCCGGAAGGGCTTGCCGGTGCAGCAATAGACAGAATAGTGGATTTTGCGGACCTGTTTAAGACAATTCTGCAGTCCGGAAAAGAATTGCACAAAGAACGTTATGCGGTAAAGAACAGATTGTACGATATAAGCATATTTACCATAGAAGAAAACGAGATTGTGGGTGCCGTAATCTCAGATGTTACACAATCCGAAACAAACAGAGAAAAGATTTCGCAAAAAGCACATGAAGTTATTTCTAAAAATATTTCTATCGTTCAGGAAATAGCCTGCCTTCTCGGCGAACATATGGTCGAAACTGAAACACTTTTGAGTTCAATCGCAAATGACTTTGACGATAAGGATGATGCAGAAGGGGGGAATAACGGCTGATTAGTTGAATAAAAATAAAATCGTTCACCATTTCAACTAACCAACTATTAGACTTATGTTTATAGATATTGATTGCAGTCAGATGAAAAAATATAACCAGAATGCTTACGGGGATTATTTTGTATCCAAAAGATACCCTGATGAAGCACGTTTGATTGCGGTACTGTCGGACGGTCTGGGCAGCGGAATTAAGGCAAATATTCTTTCCTGCATGACTGCTACAATGCTTTTAAGATTTATAGAAAACCAGCAGATACCGATACGTCAGGCGGCGGAAATTATTATGAATTCACTTCCGGTTTGTAAGGTCAGAAGAATTAGTTACTCAACATTTTCGGCTATAGATGTTGACGATGACGGGAACGCTAAAATTGTTGAGGAAGGTAATCCGGAATTCCTCTGGATTCGTGACAATGAGGTTATGACGCCTTCTTACGAAACTATTCAGTCAAAGACATTTAAAAACAGAAAATTAAGAGTTTATAAAATTAAATTAAGGCTTGGCGACAGACTTATATTTTGTTCTGACGGGGTAACGCAGGCAGGGCTCGGCGGCGGACGGCTTAAACTGGGATTAAGACGTGACGGGCTTATCGTTCTTGTAAAAGATAAACTTCTTGAACATCCTGATATCTCAAGCTCTGAATTATCTGATTATATCGTTCAGCAGGCAAGAAATATTGAAACTGACAGGCAGCCGAAAGATGATATTTCCGCATGTGTGCTTTATTTCAGAGAACCGCGTCAGGCACTGGTATTCACCGGGCCGCCTTATCACCAGCAAAAAGATAAGGAATACGCCCAGATGTTTGCGAATTTTAAGGGTAAAAAAGCGATAGCCGGCGGCACGACTGCGAATTTGATTTCAAGAGAATTAAACCGTCCGATAACAATGGATACAACAATTAGTATAGGTAAACTTCCGGCCTGTTCATATATGGAAGGTGTTGATCTTGTGACAGAGGGGATATTAACATTGACCAAAACTCTTGAGTATCTGGAATCGGGAACGCAGGATATTGACAATGCGGCAGGGAAGTTGGTAGAATTTTTATTAGATAGCGACTGTATTAATTTTATGGTCGGAGCCAAGTTAAATCAGGCACATTACGATCCGGCACTGCCTATAGAAATAGAAATCCGTAAGAATATAATTAAAAAAATAGCAAAAGTTCTGGAAGAAAAATATTTCAAAAAGGTTACGGTACAGTATATGTAAAATTTCATATAAATATGGATTATGATAAATAAAATTTTATAAATTAAAAAGAAAGGGTATAAAAAGAATGAGCGAAAAAGTAAATGTAAAAGTATGTTTGGGAACTACCTGTTTTGTAATGGGTTCTGCTAATTTGCAGGAATTAATAGAAACTGTTCCGGCAAAATACGGTGATAAGGTAGAGGTTTCAGGTGTACCATGCTTGGGATTATGTTCTATTGACTGGGAATTTTCCAAAGCACCTTATGTAAAAGTTGACGATGACGTAATCAAAGAAGCAACCGTAGAGAAAGTATTAAAAGCTATCGACGAAAAACTTGCTGCAAAATAAGTGTAGTAAATAAATTTAAGAAAGTTAAGTAAAAAATCGTATTACATGGATGTAGTACGATTTTTTGTACATTGTCACTGCGGGCTCAAGCCGCAGTCACGAAAACCATGTCATCCTGAAAGCGTAGAAAAATCAGTTGAGCCTTTTTAGTAATGTAGGTTTTGGTAATCTTTGATTACCGAAACATTTTTGTTGTGGTAAATTAAAATTTACCACAACCTACTGTTCAGGAGCTTACCGCCAGTATATTTTGTTATGTTCATTTCTTTCTTTTCTATTACGATGAGAAAGGAAAGAAATGAACCAAAGAAAGAAAAGCACGTTGAATTACGGCAATGCTTCGCATTGCAAGACTGAATGGATGACGTGAAAATTTTCACCTTTCAGCTCCGCTATCGTGCTAACGCACACGCTCCGCCATTAAAAGTAGGTTGGGCTTTCAGCCAGAATATTCCAGTCTGCCCCCTCTCCCTAACCCTCTCCCCTTGGGCGAGGGAATACTTTGCGTCATTGCACAGCCGCACGCATCATGTCATCCTGAAAGCGTAAGAAAAATATGTTGAGCCTTTTTAGGCGAAACTTTATTTTTCAAGCTGTTCAGGATCTTGCCAACAGTATAGAAAAAGAGATTCTGAACAGTCACAATTTCCCTGTACCGCAGCGGTTAACGTTTCAGAATGACATGAAGAAAAATCTTCCTTTTCTTCACTTAACTGCCGCATTTATTTTCTTTCTTGATTAATTCAAGAATTTCCATGCATGATTGAGTCTGCACATGCAGACAGCCGAAAATTTCCTCAATATCTTCCAAAATCCGTGTTTTAGCAGGTAATACTCCGCTTAAATTTTTATAATATAAATCCATTTCCAAAAGTTTTACGTCGTTTGGGAAATAGTATTTAAAGTCCAGCACTTCACAACCGTTTCTCTTATAAAATTTAACTCTCCTTATAGTGTTTTTATCCTGCGGATTTTCCTTCTCCACTTCGAAATAACACCCTTTTAACATCTTATATTTATCAAAAAATAACTGCAAAACTTTACTTCCCAGTCCGCAGGATTGGTATTCCGGCAAAATTGCAATATAATCAATCCATAAAAAATCTGATTTGTAATAAAGGATATATCCGGCGTCATGCCCGTTTATAATAAGCAAATCCAGCTTATATTTCCCGCCGGTCAAAAGGTCGTTTATCGCATTAAATGATTTCAGCTCCTCCGGCGGAAACTGTTTTTTCATATCCTTATATATCCGGTCATTAAGAACCTCAGCGTTTATCAATTTCATTTCCATAATAATTGATTATACTAAACTCCTGCCGTAGAAACAAGTAATAAAGGAAGCTGAAATCCTAGTTTGTTCTCATTTGATATGCTGCTTTCCGCTATGATTTGTCCGTTATGAGCTTTTACAACCTGATTGCAGTAATTCAATTTCATACAAAAACCGATTTTATTATAATTGGAAATCTGTCCCATATATTGATGAAGCATCGTCTGGAGCGTTTCTTGCGGAATAAAAGGGCTCTTCGTAACTATTTCAAATGTAAGATTGCTGCTGTCATTGTTTATAAATATTTCAATCTTTGAATCGTTATAAGAATACGAAATGCTGTTTTCCATTAAAAATATAATTGCTGTTTTTAAATAGTTTACATCAGCAGTAATTATATTTTCATTTTTTTGCGGCTTTATTACCAGCTCAACATTCTTTGCTTTTGCAGCATTTTTCATAATCTTGCAGCACTCCAGCACAAGTTCGTTAAAATTTAACCCTTCATAATTTAAATTAATTTCATTATTCTCAAGTTTGTACGAAGAAAGTATTGTAGATACCATTTTATAAACATTGTCACAGGAGTTAACAGTCATCTCAAGGATTTCTCTTTGAGCGGGATTCACCTCGCCAAAACTTCCTTTCAAAAGCATTTCCAGAGATCTGATTTGTGCAATAACAGGTGTTTTTAAATCATGATTCAATGTTGCCATAAATCTTTTCTTCTGGAATTTTAATTCTTTTGATGATGAAATGTCCTCTAAAAATACAGCAATACTGTAAACTTCACCGTTGCTTTCGACAATCGGGGTTTTGTAAACCCTGAACCATATTTCCGGATTGTCAAAAATTTTGTAAGAGTGCTCATTAACAATAGAACGTTTTTCTTTTATGACCCTGAAATTTTCTCCTTTTAATTCATCTGCCGCCATATTATTAAATATTCGTGTAATATCACAGCCGAGAAATTCATTTGTATCTATACCGATAAGATTGTTAAAATTTTTATTTCCGCACAGATACTTACCGCTGGTATCCATTACATAAGCAGGCATCGGCACATTATTTATTATAAAAGACAACATAGCTGTACGCTCTGCAGATTTTGCTTTAAGATTTGCCAGAAGTGTTACGTCACGGCATACTGTTATCAGTGCGTAAACTTTATTTTTTTTCTTTAAAGGAATCACCTGAGCTTCATAATATTTTTTCCCGAACAAATCATGGTCGACTGTAAAACTATATTCGGAATTTTTACCAGATTCCAGTGCTTGCTTTTCTGAATTTCTGATTTCATTGAATATTTCTGCCGGAAATTTTTTCTTTCTAACTTCATCAGTTATATCTTTGATTTTTTTTACTTTGAAAAATTTACACAGTAATTTATTACCGTCTGTAATATTAAATTTATCATCCTGAACTATAACAATATTACGGCTGTATTTATTTATTATTCTGGAGATATCAAGATAGTAGTCTTTCTCATGCAATAAACCTGCCGTCTTGCAGGAAAATTTTGCATAAATAAATATACAGAAACCCGTAAGCAGAATTCCGATAAAGTTATCCCCATCAGGAACAGCAATCATTTTAAAAATACTTGCCGCTCCGAATAAAGATAATAATACCCATATTAAGATGTTAGAAACTGATTCTTTTTTCATAGTAATATAAGACTTATAAAATTATTAGAAGAGATTATACTTAACTGCCTTTACGGCGGCCTGCACCCTGTCCGTTACTGCGAGCTTGCTTAATATTTTACAGACATGTGATTTTGCTGTATGTTGACTGACGTTTAGTTCTCCTGCGATTTCAACATTTGATTTGCCTTCAACAATAAGTCTGAGAACATCAAGTTCACGTTCCGTAAGTTCTATGTTTAAATTCGGTTTACTGTAAAGATTATCCATACTTTTTGTTGACTGCGGTTTAGGAAATGCAGCAAGAGCCATTCTGGCAATTCTGGAATCAATCCACACAGATCCTTTATACACACTTCTAATGACATTAACCAGTTCATCCAGATTAATATCTTTCAGTGTATATGCATTCGCTCCGGAAGCTAAAGAGGCATAGATTTCTTCGTTTCTGTCATGAGAAGTCAACACTATAACTTTAGTTTTCGGAAAATTTTTATGAATAATTTTTGTAGCCTCTATACCGTTCATATAAGGCAAGCCAAGATCCATCAAGACAATATCGGCAGGTTTGTCCTGCATACAATCTATGCATTCTTCCGCAGTTTCGAAAGCTTTCAGAACAGTAATGCCGCTGACGTCGGACAAATAATGTATATATGCCGTTCTTGTCAGTTTGTAATCTTCAACAATGTATACGCTGATGTCTTTCATCTATTCCTGACTCCATAAGCTACAAAATATATTATGATACGTTTTTTTGTTAAATACTATCACCCAACTGGGTATTTTTTTGAACCGAAAAAAATTCCGGAGAAACCCGTTAATGCGGAAAAATCCACCCTTAAAAATAAAAATAACCTCCGTTCTTTTGATTTTTTATATATTTTTTTATTAAAAATCCTTATATATATTGAATTTATTTATTTTGTTCGTGTTACAATTAAATCAGAGTTAATGAATTTTATGTTTATTATTCTGTAAAAGAAGGAGAAAACTATGACAGAAAAACGCGTATGGTTATTCAGAGAGGGTAATGCAAACATGCGTAACCTGCTCGGCGGTAAAGGTGCAAACCTTGCCGAAATGACTAACTTAGGTCTTCCGGTACCACCGGGATTGACTATTACCACTGAAACATGTATGGATTACATTAATCATGGTAACAAAATGCCTGAAGGGTTAATGGACGAAGTTAAGGCTGCATTGAAAGATGTTGAAGCCCAAAAAGGACAAAAATTCGGTGATTCCGAAAATCCGCTCCTCGTTTCCGTTCGTTCAGGTGCAAGAGTTTCTATGCCGGGTATGATGGAAACAATTTTGAACTTAGGTTTGAACGATGAAACTGTTGAAGCTATGGTTAAATTAACTAATAACCCTAGATTCTGCTATGATTCTTACAGAAGATTCTTAACAATGTTCGGTTCCGTAGCTTGGGAAATGGACAGACAAAAATATTTTGAATCTGAAGTTGAAAAAGTTAAAGAACGTGAAGGCGTTACTTCTGATACCGAAGTTTCGGCAGAAGGCTGGAAATCTTTAATCCCTATCTACAAACAAACAATAAAAGAAGTTACAGGAAAAGAATTTCCGCAGGATCCGTATGTACAGCTGCAGGAAGCTATTGAAGCCGTATTCCGTTCATGGAATATTCCGCGTGCTGTTGCCTATAGAAACATGAACAAAATCGACCACAATTTCGGTACTGCCGTAAACGTTCAGTCTATGGTATTCGGTAATATGGGCGATGATTGTGCTACCGGTGTTTCATTCACCCGTAACCCTGCTACCGGCGAAAATAAATTCTATGGTGAATATTTGACTAACGCTCAGGGCGAAGACGTTGTTGCAGGTATCAGAACTCCGAAACCAATCGCTGAACTTGAACATGAAATGCCAGAATTGTACAAACAATATGTTGATATCGCTAAAAAACTTGAACTCGGTTACAAAGATGTTCAGGATATGGAATTTACTATTGAAAAAGGTAAATTGTACATTCTTCAAACACGTAACGGTAAAAGAACCGCTGCTGCAGCTGTAAAAATTGCGGTTGATATGCACGAAGAAGGTATTATTTCAAAAGAAAGAGCTATTCAGCTGGTTGATCCATATACTGTTAACCAGATTTTGCTTCCTTGCTTTGATGCAAAGGCTCTTGAAGAAGCTCACAAGATTTGCCACGGTGTAAATGCATCTCCTGGTGCTGCTGTAGGTAAAATCGTATTTGATACTGAAGAAGCTGCAAAACGCGGTGCTGCAGGAGAAAAAGTTATCCTCGTCCGTGTTGAAACTTGTCCGGATGATATTCACGGCATGGCGGTTTCTCAGGGTGTATTAACCCTCAGAGGCGGTGCTACTTCCCACGCAGCAGTTGTTGCTAAAGGTATGGGTAAACCATGCGTTTCAGGTTGTGAAGACTTGAAAATTGATATGGATAAAGAAGTTTTAATCGGTGCTGACGGTTCTGTTTATCACAAAGACGACGTTATCTCACTTGACGGCGGTAAAGGTATTGTTATGCAGGGTGCCGTTAAACTTGTTGAAGCAAGAATTGACGACAACTGGAACAAATTCTTTACATGGGTAAATGAAATTAAACAAATGAAAGTTGAAGCTAACGCCGATACTCCGAAAGATATCGAAAACGCATTGAAATTCGGTGCTGAAGGTGTAGGGCTCTGCCGTACGGAACACATGTTTATGGATCCGGACAGACTCCCTTGGGTACAGAAAATGATTATTGCAGGTACTCCGGAAGCAAGAAAAGAAGCTCTTGAACACTTACTTCCTATGCAATATTCAGACTTCTATGCAATGTTCAAAGCATTAGGCGACAAACCGTTAACAGTAAGACTTCTTGACCCGCCTTTACATGAATTCTTACCGGATAAAGAATCATTGATTGCCGAAGTTGCAACATTGAAAGCTCAGGGTAAAGACTCATCTGAAAAAGAAGAACTTCTTCACGTTGTAGAAAGTCTTTCAGAATCCAACCCGATGATGGGCTTGAGAGGATGCCGTTTAGGGCTTACTTATCCTGAAATCAACGAAATGCAGGTAAGAGCAATCTTTGAAGCTTGCTGTGACTTGAAAAAAGAAGGCGTTGCAGTAAAACCTTGGGTAATGGTTCCTCTTATCGGTCACGTTAACGAACTTAAAACAGCCAGAGAAATTCTCATCCGTGTAGCAAGAGAAGTAATGGTTGAAAAAGGCGTTGAAGTTGATTATAAATTCGGTACCATGATAGAAATTCCTCGTGCAGCATTAACTGCAGATGAAATTGCTGAATACGCAGAATTCTTCTCATTCGGTACAAACGACCTTACACAGATGACATTCGGCTACTCAAGAGATGACGCTGAAGGCAAATTCCTGAAAAACTACGTTGAACAGAAAATCTTACCGGCCAACCCGTTTGAAACACTTGATACAAAAGGTGTTGGTCAGTTGATTGAAATGTCAATGGAAAAAGGCAAGAAAGTTAATTCTTCACTTGTCGGCGGTATTTGCGGCGAACACGGCGGAGATCCTGATTCCGTTAAATTCGCACACAAAATCGGTCTGGATTACGTATCCTGCTCACCGTTCAGAATTCCGCAGGCAAGACTTGCCGCAGCACAGGCTGTTGTGGAAAGCCGTCAGTTAGCTCACGTTTAATTAACGGTAAAACAAAAAGACCCGCTTATTAAATAAGCGGGTCTTTTTTATGCAGTTCAAAAGAGTGAAGAGCTGGGGTAAAAAAATGATGTAACAAATTGCCCCCCTTTTTTAAAAGGGGAAGAAAAGGGCATGGGGCAGTGCCTGTGCGATTGCGGAGTGTCGGAAAACCCTCCGGCACATTCGTGCCACCTCCCTTATGAAGGGAGGCATAATACTCCCTCGCCCCTTTTTGGGGAGAGGGTTAGGGAG
>JADIND010000174.1 GCA_017694215.1 Candidatus Scatousia excrementipullorum
GAAATAGGCAGACTGTCGCTGTTCGGTTTAATTCCTGTTGCCGGAGGAATTGCAGGAGGAATTGCCGGTGATATGATTACGCATAACCACTGGAAAAAACGGGTTCCGGACAAGATAAAAGAGGGTTCGTATCAATATCTTGCCAACATTTTTCTTTGTAATATAGGAGCAGGAGCTGCTCTTGGACTTATGGAAAAATGTAAAGTGACCTCAAAGGCCCATCGTGCATTGGGAATGATAGGCGGAATCCTTGTAACGGGCGTGATTGGCGGTAGTGCCATTGCAAATCTTATAGGAAACAAAATTATTACCCCGATGTTTGAAGGGAAAGGGCAGCATCATCAACATAAATCCTTATTCGAAGAACGTAAGCCGGAGCCCCTGGATATCGGGCTGCATACGGATGATATTGCAACCGTTGCAGTAATGTCAGGTTTAAAATGGATAGAACCGGCACTGCCTATAATGTATTCAATATCAGGATATCGTGCAGGTATAGGTTACAGAAACGGGAATTAAAAACCGGTTAGTGAATTATGGGTTATAAATATTTTACGGCATTTATCTTAACTTTTTTATCAGGTTTTGTTCGCAAAAGTCACTTATAATTTGGTAATTCTCATAAATTTTTGAAAGTTCAATGTATAAAATTTCTGTTGTATTTGTAAAATCTTTCAGGGCGATGTCATCATTAGGCTCAATCTGGGTAAGCAGTTTGGTAAGACTTTTGGCGGTTTCAAGCTGAAAATCGAGTGTGACAAGAATGTCCTCAATGTTCTTTATATCAGTTTTGCCGGTTTCGTCCATAATGTTCCTTTATTAAGTAGTTTATCAAATAGTATACTATAATATACTAATAGTATATTATAACATCCAAAATGTCAATTAAAAAAACATAATTTATACTATTAATATGTATATAGTAAACCTTTACAATGTGATTTGGAAGAAAAAATATACATATAATGATATAGAAAAAGGTACCGGTCTTAGCAGAGCTACTATTTGCCATTTGTTAAGCGGTGAGTATCACGATTATCAATTAAGTACCCTTGAAACCATAAGTAAGTTTTTTAATTGCAGTATCCACGATATTTTGATAGAAGTCGAAGATAAATAAAATATAACTGTAATAACTACTTAACACACAATTCGCAGCACATCTGGCAGGCTCCGAATACCTTTGCGGCTTTGAGATTTTTGCGGAAACATCTGTAATGCGGCAGATTGAATGCTTCTTTTATGCTCATTTCTTTTACGTTCCCTATTTTTTGCGACAGGCACGGGTAAACATCTCCTGCCGGCGTTATCATCATATTAGAATACGGATAAATACAGGGTTTGTATATTTCGGAAACAGGTTTGTCCGCGGGAGTGTTGAAAAACTCTTCAATCTTTGCAAGCGGATTTTTTGCATACTCAAATTTCGGAGAAAACCTTATTTGAACCTTTGATTTTTTCCTCAAACTCTCCAGCTCTCTGTAAACCTCCTTGAAATGCTCCATGTCAAAATATTTTTCAATAGGATAAGCCGCATTAAATTCCGGTACAAAATTGTCAAATAATACAGAATTTTGTTTCAGGTTGTTATTCCTTAAAAAAGAAATTGACAAAAAGTTAAACTTCATATTATCGCACATTTTATAGAGTTTCACCAGGTCATCGAGATTATTTTGAAGAACAATAGTTTTTATATCAATCATCGGGCGGTTATTTCTGGTATTCATTTTATCAAAATTATTCATAATTTTGTCCCATATACCGGCTTTTGCTCTGTTTTTGTCGTGATTTTCACCGTAACCGTCCAGCGATACGGATAAAAGCATCATTTTGCTTTTTATAAATGCATCTATAATTTCATCGTTAATCAAAATTCCGTTAGAAACCACATTGAGTTTCCCCATTGTTTTTTTGGCAGTTTTCATCAGAATATCAATAAAATCTTTTCTTATGAGCGGTTCGCCGCCGACGAGGGTTACGAATGAATAAAACGGAATCTGGTCAATAATATTGAACCATTCATCAGTGGTTAATTCATCTTTGTTACGTTCATCCCCGACATAACAATACGGACATTGGAGGTTGCAACGATAGGTAAGCTCAAAAAAGTATCTTAAAGGTACTAAAGCTTTTCCTGAATTTGACAGGTAAGAAGGCATAGCATAAAGGTTTCTGCCTAAATCAAAAAGTTCTGATAAATTTGTCATTCTCCCTCCAACAGAAATAATTTCCAAAAGAATTATAACATAAATGGGTGAGGAGTGAAGTATGCGGACAGGATAAAAAAGTAATGCGTAATATTCCATCACCTCTTTTTTAAGGTGGAAGAAAAGGGGGATTTTTCCATGTCATTCTGAAACGTTAACTGCGGCAGCTTACGGAAATTATGACTGTTCAGAATCTCTTTTTGTATACCGGTGATAAGCTCCTGAACAGTAGGTTGTGGTAAATTTTAATTTACCACAACAAAAATGTTTCGGTAATCAGAGATTACCAAAACCTGCATTACTAAAAAGGCTTAACTGATTTTTCTACGCTTTCAGGATGACATGGGTCGCTGCCTGTGCAATGACGCAAAGAATTCCCTCTCCCTACGGGAGAGGGTTAGGGTGAGGGGGCAGACAGGATAAAAAGTGCAATAAAGGTTTAGCCCCCTTTTGTAAAGGTGGAAGAGAAGGTGGATTTTTTCATGCCGTGAGGGTAGTGCTATTGCTGGTCGAGCCCGCAATGACCAATGATTAAAGTCGATAGGATAATAAGATTAATAAGTCATTTTGTTATGTAACAATTATTTTAAAAATACCTTTTCTGGTGTTTTTGTGCTACAATTTTGCTATAGAGTGACTTGGAAATAAGGAGAAGATTTTGAGCCAGCAAAGTATGTTTGAAGACGGAAAGATTGTTCCCGTTAATATAAGAGAAGAAATGAAACGTTGTTATATTGATTATGCAATGAGTGTAATCGTCGGGCGTGCGTTACCGGATGTTCGTGATGGGCTGAAACCTGTTCACAGACGTATTCTTTACGCTATGAACGAGCTCGGTATGACACCGGATAAACCGTTTAAGAAATGTGCAAGAATCGTCGGTGAAGTTCTCGGTAAATACCACCCTCACGGAGATAGTTCGGTTTATGAAGCTCTTGTTCGTCTGGCTCAGGACTTCAATACAAGATATTTAATAGTTGACGGACATGGAAACTTTGGCTCGGTCGACGGCGACGGGGCTGCTGCAATGCGTTATACAGAAGCTCGTATGCATAAGATTACGCAATCTATGCTTGCGGATATCGATTGTGAAACAGTTGAATTTGAACCGAACTTCGACGGTTCACTGCAGGAACCTGCAGTTTTACCGGTAAGACTCCCGATGCTTTTATTGAACGGATGTTCGGGTATTGCAGTCGGTATGGCAACAAACATTCCGCCGCATAACCTCTGTGAAATTGTTGACGGTACTATTGCTTTAATAGATAATCCGAATATTACGGTTGCTGAATTAATGGAATATATCAAAGGCCCTGATTTTCCGACAGCTGCCACAATTATCGGATTAAACGATATAAAACAGGCATATGAAACAGGACGCGGTTCAATTAAAATGCAAGCAGTTGCCAGCTTTGAAGAAATTGCAGGCGGCGGCGGACGTCAGGCTCGTACAGCTATTGTAGTAACCGAAATTCCTTATCAGGTTAACAAAGCAATGCTTATTGAAAAGATTGCAGAACTTGTTAAAGATCAGAGAATTACAGGTATTTCCGATATCCGTGATGAATCAGACCGTGAAGGTATGAGAATCGTTATAGAGCTTAAACGTGACGCAAAACCGGATGTTGTCAAAAATAATCTGTTTAAATATACACAATTAGCAACAACTTTCGGTGTAAATAACGTAGTTCTATGCGGCAAACAGCCTAGACTCCTCAACCTTAAACAGGTATTGGAAGAATTTGTTGAACACAGAGTGGAAATCGTTACAAGAAGAACTATATTCTTCTTGAAAAAAGCTAAAATCAGAGCCCACATTTTGGCAGGTTTAATCATTGCTCTCGGCTCCATTGATGAAGTTATTGAACTTATCAAAAATTCAAAAACAACAGATGATGCACGAGAAGGTTTAATGAGCAGATTCGGGCTTGATGCGGATCAGGCTAACGCAATCCTTGAAATGCAATTAAGAAGATTGACAGGATTGGAACAGGATAAAGTTAAAGCAGAATACGACGAACTTCTCAAGAAAATCGCTGAATACGAAGATATTCTTGCAAGCCGTCAGAAAATTCTTAACATTATCAAAGCTGAATTGCTTGAAGATAAAGAAAAATACGGTGACGACAGAAAAACCCAAATTCTTCCGGAACAGGGCGAAGTAACAATAGAAGACCTGACCCCTAACACTCCAATGGCAGTATTTATAACTCATCAGGGTTATTTAAAACGTATTTCACTTGATACGTTTGAACGCCAGAACCGTGCAACACGCGGCAAATCGGGTATTAAAACAAAAGAGGATGACGATATTCAACACTTCTTCACTGCAATGATGCATGACAAAGTTCTGTTCTTCTCTTCAAAAGGAACAGTTTACAGTCTGAATGTCTATGATTTTCCTGAAGGCGGCCGTCAGGCAAAAGGATTGCCGATAATCAATGTTCTTCCGATAGATCAGGATGAGAGAATTACGGCGGTTGTACCTGTAAGCAACTTCTCACACGAGTTGAACCTGATTATGCTTACTAAAAAAGGGTACATTAAACGTATTGAACTTGATAATTTCGTAAATATCAGACGTAACGGTATTATTGCTATCGGTCTGGAAGAAGGGGATGAACTCTGCTGGGTTAAGCTTGCAACGGCAAGAGATGAAATTATTATCGGAACATCCTGCGGTATGGCAATCAGATTCCCGATTGCTGATTTGAGACCGCTTGGCAGAAGTGCAAGGGGTGTAACGTCAATGAAACTCAGAACAGGCGATGAAATTGTCGGATGCGATATTGTTCCGCAGGATTATGACGCTGATCTGCTGGTTGTAACTTCAGACGGCTTCGGAAAACGTACTAAACTGTCAGAATTTAGAACCCAGAACAGATGCGGTATCGGACTTATTGCAACCAAATTTAAATCGGCCTCATCAAGACTTGTTGCATTAACTATCGTAAAAGATTCCGATGATATTATGATGGTAACGGCAAACGGAGTTGTGACAAGACTTAATGCAGGTTCAATCAGCCGTCAGGGACGTCCTGCAACGGGAGTCAGAGCACAAAACCTTATGGATAACGATACAGTCGTATCCGTAAACAAAATAGTAAATCCTGACAATGATGAAACGATTATAAAAGATAATGCGGCAGCCGATGGCAGTGAAGAAACTGTGCAGGCGGCACAAACAAGTCTTTTAGATTCAAATTCAGAATCATAAAATTAAAATATACTAAAAAAATCGGAGTTCTAAAACTCCGATTTTTTTATGTTATGGCATCCGCAATATCCAAGCCGAGTTCTAATATATCTCCAAAATAATCTTTGTCAGGTTTTTTTGAGTTATTAAATGATTCTCCTGCCGGTGGATGTGTTTGCGGTTTAACAGGTTTGCCGGTTTTGAAATTATTAATAATGGATTTCACATGTTTGCCTTTAGCAAAAAGGTAATCCAAAATAATAGCACCTCCTGTCCCGCAGATAAGCCCTATTCCGACTTTTTGTCCTGTTGATAGTTTTTTCTTGTTATTGTTTTGTATAGTAATACATTTAGGATATTGTACATTCCTGTACACCGGATAATGAAGCGGTACCGTATATCCCGCAACTGTTTGTATTGAATTTACCAAAATCTAACCTTCCAAAATTTAACCTACATATTTATAAACAAATTTTCTGTATAAAAATTGCTTAAATTTTTCATAATTTAATATGATTGTAACAAATATAAAAAGCATATAATCATGAGTTGCAGGTTTTGCATACCAGTCCAACAATAAAATTATAATCGTTATGCAGCAATACCATGTCAATTTAATGTTTTTTTGTACTGATGGTAGCTATTGTTCAATAATGTGAAAATTTTCGCCAAGTTCGTCTTCCAACGATTTAATTATTTCGGATAGAGGAATGCCGAGGGCTTCTGATATTCTCCAGAGCATTGTGAGTTTCGGATCTATTTGGCCTGCCTCTATACGGCTCAGATTGCCGGAATCCAGATCGTATTCAAATGCTAACAGTCTTTGTGATTTATTCAGGCTTTCGCGTTGTTCTTTTATCTGTTGTCCGAATTTTTTTATTAAATGTAACGTATGTTTATTTTTGTGTTGCATGTATACATCAGGTATCGGAGGATTTATGAAACGAGATTTAAATTTAAAGCAGGTATTTAATAAAAAAGCTTTTACACTTGCAGAAGTTTTGATTACGCTCGGGATTATCGGGGTTGTTGCGGCAATGACTCTGCCGGCATTAATTCAAAAGCAGCACAGAAAAGAAACATCTGTCAAATTAAAAAAGTTTTACAGCCAGATGTATCAGGCAATACTTCTTGCCCAGAATCAATACGGTGAAATTGAATACTGGTCAAGATCAGGAAACTTAAAAGATGAAGATGCGGAAAATCAAGGGCTTAAAAATTTTAATGAAACAAAAAAATACTGGGAAACTTATTATGCACCATATATTAAAACTTTAAAAATTGAAAGATCTTCAAATAGCAGTGGTGTTAATCAAAATGCCAAAATTTATCTTGCTGACGGTTCCACATTAGATGTCTGGAACGGCGGTTGTATGACATTTGATTATGATGTAAACGGGGATAATAAACCGAATAAAAGCGGCGTTGACAGATTTGGTTTTAATATTTGTGAAAGACGAGATCAACGTGTTATGTATTTTGGCAGTTTTGGAGAAAAAATGATAATCGGTCCGCAGATGTTTAGCCCTGTTACCAACAGAGATGAGGCATTGGATTATTGTAAGAACAGCAGTCAATGTACACCTTTGTTAATGTTATTTGATAACTGGGAATTTAAAGACGATTATCCGTGGTAAATATTTATTAAAATTAAGAAGTTTTTGCCTTGTTTTTTACCTTTCAGTACGTACAATAAGTGTAGCACCAACGTATATTGAATCCGAAATATATTTATGATAATAAGGTTATAGAAAGGTTATTTTAAGAGGGGCAGAAATGATTAAACTAAACTACAAAAACGCTGATGCAGCAGTTGTCGGAGAAGACAACGGGTTACATCTTCAAAGTGAATTTGCAGCTTATCAGGAAAAAATTAAAGATATCATTGTTGATTTGAATAAACGTAAAGATAAGCCCGGTCAATGGCTTCAGTGGATGAATTTAGGTTATAACGAAGAAACCCTCTGGTATGTTAAAGAATATGCCGCTATGGTAAAAGACAGATTTGAAAATATTCTCGTTCTCGGCATCGGCGGCTCTGCCCTCGGCGGTATTGCAGTAACCGAAGCCCTCTTAAAACCTTACTGGAATCTCCTCTCTGATGAACAACGTGAAGGTCTGCCGAAAATTTTCTTTCTGGATAATATTGACCCCGATACTATGACAGGTTTGCTGGATATTTTGGATTTGAGCAAAACTCTTGTAAATGTTATTACAAAATCCGGTTCTACGGCAGAAACAATGTCGCAGTTTATGATTGTGAAAGACCGACTGGAAAAAGAACTCGGCGACAAATACAGATATAATGTTGTTGCAACAACAGACAAAAGAACAGGTGTTTTAAGACAAATTGCAGAACAGGAAGGGTATAAAACTTTTGTGGTTCCTGATGATGTCGGCGGAAGATTTTCGGTATTTTCTGCCGTAGGTTTGTTGCCGTTTGCTCTTGTCGGAATTGATATTGATGCGATAGTTAACGGTATCAAGGACATGGATTTGGCACTGAAAAATACCGATATTAATGAAAATATAGCTGCTCAAAATGCTTTAATTCATTATTTAATGGATACCAAAAAAGGTAAAAAGCTTTCTGTTATGATGCCGTATTCAAGCAGATTAAAATACGTTGCTGACTGGTATGCACAGCTCTGGGCAGAGTCACTTGGCAAAAACAAAGATAAAAACGGAAATGATGTTCATATTGGGCCTACTCCGATTAAGGCTCTGGGGGCAACGGATCAGCATTCGCAAATTCAGCTTTACAACGAAGGTCCGAATGATAAATTGATTACATTTATTCGTGTTGAAGAGTTTGATAACACACTTGATATCCCGAATATTTTTGAATACACAGGGATAAGATATCTCGGCGGAAAAACAATCAATCAGCTTATTAATGCGGAAGCTGATTCCACAAGGGTTGCTGTTTCAGATTACGGCAGACCGAATGTTTCTGTTTATCTGCCGAAAGTCGACGCTTATAATATCGGGCAGCTTTTGTATATGCTGGAAGTTCAGACTGCGATTGCAGGTGAGTTGTATAATATCAATACATTTGACCAGCCGGGCGTTGAACAGGCAAAAAATTATACCTACGCATTGATGGGTCGTGACGGTTATGAAGAATCCGCACACATGCTTCAAGAGAGAATGGCGTCTGTTTAGAGTGATATTTTTAACAAGATATAAATAAAAAAAAGACTCTTTAATAAAAAGAGTCTTTTTTAGATTTTGTTTTTATTAATTAACCGAAAAAGTTAATATGATTTTCCGGCGTTCCGTGAGAAAGGGCATAGCTTTCAGCCAGTTTATCTGCAGAAGTTTTTGCTGCCGGTTGATTTTTAGCTTTAACTGCGTTAACTAAATCAGAAATTTGTTCGAACAAGTTTCTGTCACTTTTTACTTCAATACCTGTAGGAAGGAATGGACTTGTGTATGCCGAATCTTTTTTGATACCAAGCTCACTTGCTTTTACATTATCAAAAATTTTGTCAGCACCAATATATTCATGTATTGTTTTGGCACCTTTTTCAATACCGTTTTCAATCCCTTTTGTAAGCATTGTTTCTCTGCCGGTAAATGCGATTTTGTTAATCATTTTTTCTCCTTTGTTTTTTGTATTTTTTAATCGTTGTATTTATAGTAAATCGTATGAAAAAATATATTGCCATAATTTACTGTAAATTTAACAATTATTAATAATACAATTTACAACTTAAGTGTATCGCAAAAATTCTTAAATTGCTATAAGTTGATATTTATGTTTTAATAATTAATAAGGTGTATATGCTTAGAGTTTTGTCGGGAATAATTTTATTAACATTAATGTTTCAAGGGATGGTATTTGCTGAGCCTCAAACTGTATTACATGCTGGAGTGTCTTTGGCCAGAGAGGTTCCGGCGGCTCTTATGGGGACATGGCGGGTTAGTGCAAAACTAAAAAATACCGACAGCCCTGCAAATTTTAAGCAAACAAGCACGGATATATGGAACCTCTCACGCCAAAATGACGTCATAAATTTAAGTAATCCGTTTACGGGTGCCAGTGCATCAATTAACGTTAGTTATGTAAATAAAAATACCGTGAAATTTACAAAAGTAGGGGATTATGATAATCAAAAACTTACGGACAGTGTTGAGATTACCATTGAAGGAGATTCATTCAAAGGGGTGAATACACTCTCTCTGGTGACGTATTCTCCTGCCGGTAATTCCGTAATTAACACAAAAAATGCTGTATATACGCTTTACGGCGAAAAAATTTCAGGAGCTGACATATTAGAATAGGAGCAGAGGAAAATAAATGCAAACTTATGAATTTGATACTGTTATTTTAGGCGGCGGCCCTGCAGGGCTTGCAGCAGCAATTTATGCAAGCAGAGGGGCAGTTTCGACCGCACTTATTGATATTAGTATGATGGGCGGGCAGCCTTCAAATTATCTGGAATTGGAAAATTATCCGGGGTTTCCTGTAATCGGCGGGTATGATTTAATGGAAAAGTTTGAGGAACATGCAGACAAATTTGGTGTTCAGAAATTCCCTATGCAGGAAATTGAAAAAATTGATTTAGTTTCCGTGCCGAAGATTATATTAACCAAAGAAGCTGAATTCAGAGCAAAGACAGTTATAATTGCTACAGGTGCTCAACCTATGAAATTGGGTGTGCCTGGGGAAAAGGAATTTGTCGGCCGCGGTGTAAGCTACTGTGCCGTGTGTGACGGTGCTTTTTATAAAGATAAGACAGTCGCTGTTGTCGGCGGTGGAAATTCTGCAGTAGAAGAAGCTATGTATCTTACAAAATTTGCAAATAAAGTTTATATTATACACAGACGCGGCGAACTCCGTGCTGATAAAATTGTTCAGGAGAGAGCATTTAAAAACGAAAAAATAGAATTCGTCTGGAACAGTATAGTTAAAGAAATACAGGGTGATGATTTAGTTCACAGTGCTGTATTGGAAAATGTAAAAACAAATGAGATTTCAAATCTCGCAGTGAATGGAGTTTTCCCGTATATAGGAATTGTACCGAATGTTGAGCATATATCAGGTCAGGTTGAGCAGGATGCCGGCGGGTTTATTATAACCGATGAAACGATGAAAACTTCTATAGACGGAGTTTTTGCGGTCGGAGATGTAAGAAAAACACCGTTAAGACAGGTTATCACTGCTGCTTCTGACGGGGCAGTCGGGGCTGTTTACGCAGTTAAATATTTGGAAGCTCTTAAAGATGTTCCGCAAAAGGTTTAGTGTTTTGTCTTTACAATGGAGGCGTTTAAGGCAGAGCGAGTTTGTAAGCCCGATAGCAGAGCCGAAATGTGAAAATTTTTTAAGATCCTGAAATAAATTCAGGATGACATGATGTATGTGAATGCGGGTCAGAGGCTAAGTATTCCCTCTCCCTGCGGGAGAGGGTTAGGGTGATGGAGCAAACTGAATATAATTGCCTTACAAGTGAGGCAGAGCCATAGCTCCCTTTATAAAGGCGAAAAAGAAGGGGGATTTTTTCTATGACATAACGTCAATGCTATTAACAATAAAGTGTGGTGTATTTAAAAAAACGGAGCGTTTTGTGTCGGCCTTTTTCTTTAAGAAATGTTATTATTTTTGCCAGCCTGTTAATGCTATGTTAAAATCTCATTAGAATGGAGATTGTTGTATGAATTTAATGCACATTTTTACGGATATCCCGATTATGATAGTTATTATAACTTTCATTTCTTCGTTGATATTCTGTGTTACCAAGTATAATTTTGTTAATAAAAATCTAAAAATTTTTTATAATTTTATAAGCCAGTATAAAAAAAGCGATTTGAATTTTAGATTTAAAGAAATTGACGAATGGATGATGTCAAATCCTTATATTGCAAATTCATGGATGGAGTTTAAAAACACTCTGGTATTTTCGGAATCCGTTGCTTTGAAAGGACAGAATAATCATTTGACTTATAAGGAAGTTTCTTCAACTGTACAAAATATCCAGACAACGGTAGATCCTCTGTATTTCTTTGATGAAGAAACTCTTGTAACTTCAAAATACAACTATAAATTTATGCAGTCGGTATCCACAATTCTTACAGGTTTTGGTCCGTTATTTACATTCTTGAATATCGCTATAGCATTCGGTAAGGTCGATTTTTCTTCTCAGGAAGCAACAATCGGTTCAGTTGCCGGTCTGATGAGTTCAATGCAGGTTGCGGCTCTAGTTTCAGTTATTGCTGTAGGTTCATCAATCTTTTTCATCATATATGAAAAAATTACCTATAATATGCTTTGCAGAAAACCTATGTATGCCGTCCAAAATGTTATTTCAAGGTTGTTTGATAATATTTCTTCGGAAAAATTCCTGTTTGAACTTTTGAGAGAAACTAAAATTCAAAATAATGCACTTCAGCATATTATTTCAGGTTTGCCTAATGATTTTAAAATCGCTCTTAACTCCGGTATTGCGGGCAATCTTGTTCCTTATCTGGAAAACCTTATTTTCGGTATGAATTTGATGAATAAACAAATGAAAGAAGTTGCAAAATCTAATAAAAAAGATTCTGTTGACGAATTATTTTAACGGAGAAAACCTTGAGTATATATAGCAGAAAAAAAAATATAGAAGATGAAAATAATAACATATTCTGGACAACAATGTCAGATTTGCTGCTAGGTCTTGCTATTATTTTTATGACTTTATTTGTACTCGCTATGACAGGGTTTACTCAGCAGACTATAGACTTGCAGCAAACTCAAATGGAAGCTGCTCAGCAAATGGCCGAAAAATTGAAGGAAGCTGATATCGAAGCCGAGGTTGATAAGCTGACAGGTAACGTTAAGATTTCAGATTTGGAATTGTTTGAGGTCGGAAGTTATACCCTTTCCGCCAAAGGGAAAAAATATCTGGATAAATTTGTTCCGATTTATATGGATACAATTTTTTCCAGAAAGGAACTTGCTGATAATGTTGCAAATATTATTGTTCAGGGACATACGGACTCTCAGTCTTTTGCCGGTTTAAGCACATTGAACGAACAATTTGCAAAGAATATGGAATTGAGTTTGTTAAGAGCTAACGCTGTTGAGCAGTATATTTTTAAAACACCTTATGATAAAAAATATGATAAAATTTTAAGAGATTTATTGACGGTAGAAGGCAGAAGTTTTGCAGAACCGATACTTACTCCTGACGGTAAGGAAGATTATGCAAAAAGCAGACGTGTGGAATTGAAATTAAGAGTACAGGGAAATACTCTGACGAAAGTGTTCGGGTTAAGTTTTGGCGATAATTAACGAGAATAATATTTTAGAAACAATTAACATGATTAAGCTGCACAATCTTGATATCAGGACTGTGACTTTGGCATTGAGTCTTAGAGATTGTGCTGATAACGATGTTAACGTTGTGTGTGATAATATTTATAATAAGATTAAATATTACGCCAGAAATCTTGTTGAATATGCAAATGAGCTGGAAAATGATTATTCTATTCCGATTATTAATAAAAGAATTTCAGTGACTCCGATTTCGTTAGTAGGCGAATCCTGTAAAAACCCTGATTATGTAAAGATTGCACAAACTCTGGATAGAGCTGCAAAAGATGTCGGAGTGAATTTTATCGGCGGATTTTCTGCACTTGTAGAGAAAGGCTGCACAAAAGGCGATAACCTTTTGATTGAAAGTATTCCGGAAGCTCTTGCTAAAACCGAAATGCTCTGTTCATCAATCAATCTTGCAAGTTCAAAAGCCGGAATAAACATGGATGCTGTTTTAAAAATGGCTGAGATAATAAAAAAATCTGCAGAATTAACAAAAGATCGCGATGGTATCGGGGCAGCAAAACTTGTATGTTTTTGTAATTCAGCTGGGGATAATCCGTTTATGGCAGGAGCTTTTTGCGGGATAGGCGAGCCGGAATGTGCCTTGAATGTCGGAGTTTCAGGCCCCGGCGTTGTGAGAGCCGCAATAGAAGCTATGCCGAAAGATGCGGATTTGTCGCAGGTTGCAAACAAAATTAAACAGATTGCATATAAAATTACCTCAACCGGTGAACTTGTCGGACGGAAACTTGCAAAAAGGCTGGATATCCCGTTCGGGATTATTGACCTGTCGCTTGCTCCGACGCCGGCAGAAGGTGATAGCGTTGCTGGAATTTTTCAGGCAATGGGGCTTGAACATGCAGGGGCTCATGGTACTACTGCCGCTCTTGCAATGTTGAATGATGCTGTTAAAAAAGGCGGAATTATGGCAAGTTCGCATGTCGGCGGTTTGTCAGGTGCGTTTATCCCCGTATCGGAAGATGCCGGAATGATTGAGGCTGCCGCAAACGGATATTTGACTTTTGACAAGCTTGAAGCGATGACCTGTGTCTGCTCTGTAGGTCTTGATATGATTGCTATCCCCGGGGATACTCCTTCTGCTACTA
>JADIND010000175.1 GCA_017694215.1 Candidatus Scatousia excrementipullorum
CTGTAAGAATACAAAATTTTGTTCCGCCGTAATGGGAAACTAAATCATTGGTTCTGATGGATCTTTTTATTGCATCAATCATTTGTTGATAGATGTCGGTTGTTTTTTCATCTTCATTAGCAGCAATAATTGTTAATGCTCCTTTTGAATAGTCTTTTGATAAAATGTTTTCTTCAAAAATATCTGCTGCATGTTTTTTACTGTAAAATCCGCTTATTTCAGAGATTATACCGTATTTTTTTAAGTATTTTATATATTCATTGGTTTTGTTGTTTACGGAATTTTTTCTTAAACAGTTTATTGTTCTGATTGAAATTTCCGAAGGGTCAGAGCCGGTTAAAAAGTAATCATCAATTCCCTCATCATATGCAGTTAAAACATTGTTACGGTCGTATTTATCAACAAGGAGCAAAATACTGCAGTTTCGCGTTTTTATGTATTTTATAAGATTGATTGTTTTGTTAAAATCCTCATTTTCATGCAAAATAACAAGAGCAGGATTATTTGCAAAAACAATATCCGGAGCATCTTCATAGTCACAATAAGCCACTCTGTCAGTATTCCGCAGTAAAATAAGCTTGCCTGCGAACATATCTACCATATTTTTATTGTTTGTGACTAATAATATATTATTCATATTAAATTATACTTGCAGATGTTTTTTGATACACAAAAAGCTTCCGCCTGCTCCAAACAGTATCCCCATTGCAAACATCGTGAATATAACAATACTGTGTGCATATAGAGGTGACGGTACCATAAAAAACTTATGTACGTTATTTAAACCGTTCTGTACAAGGTTCAACGGCAAAATCGCAATTAATGACCCTGCAAAGCCGTAAAATGCTCCCTGCATAATCAACGGAAATCTTATATACCAGTTTGAAACTCCCATAAGTCGCATAATTTCAATTTCATCTTTTCTGGATTGAATTACAAGTTGGATTGTGTTGTTTATAATGGTTATTGTTAATATACACATAATGATTACAACAAGCACGGTTATTGTGTTTACGACATGGTTAAGCGTTTGGATTTTCTTGGCAAGTTCCTGTGCGTAACTCATATCTTCAACAACCGATTTCAGGTCTTTTATATTATTGAATACTGTCGTTATGTTTTCAGGTTTGTCAACTTTAACGTGAAGTGTGTCAGGAAGCGGGTTGCTTATATCCGGAAGACTCATTTCACGTCTTAAATTTGCCCACGAAACGTCTTTAGGTATAATTTTTACATTTTCAACGTGTTCAAATTCTTTTATTCTGTTTTTTGCAACGTTAGTATCTGTTCCGGATTTTAAATATACCGAAATTTCAAGAACATTTCCGAGTTCATGTGCAAATGATGAAATCGACATTGCACTTCTGAAAAAAGCACCGAAGATTGTCAGAATTGCTGCCATTGTTGTTATTATGACAAGATTGACTATACCGGTTCTTTTTATGTCGTTAAATGTTTCCATTGTTAATCTGTATAAAATTCTGAGTTCACACAACCAGTCTTTCGGTATGTGTTTTTTTACTTTCTTCTTTATCTGTAATTTTTGATTATTCATAAGTACCTGCTTGAATATCCCTTACAACTTCACCTTTGTCGAGAGTAATAACTCTTTTTCTGAAATAGTCAACCATAGCATTATCGTGTGTAGACACAATAACGGTGATTCCCCGCTGGTTAATCTGGTCTAAAATCTGCATGATTTCCATGGAGTTTTTAGGGTCGAGGTTCCCGGTTGGTTCGTCTGCAATTAATAGAGGCGGACCGTTTACTATGGCTCGTGCAATACCGACTCTCTGCTGTTCTCCGCCTGAGAGTTCTGCAGGAGTGGCATGCATTTTATTGTATAAGCCTACAATTTTTAAAGCACCTGTTACTCTGGCATTAATTTCTCTTGAACTTATTCCGAGAGTTCTGATTACGTAGGCAACATTATCATAAACAGTCATGTTCTGGAGCAGTTTGTAATCCTGAAACACAATACCCATACATCTTCTTAAATTCGGAATTTTATCATTTGAGAGATTTGCAATATTAATGCCTCCGATTGTTACAGTTCCGCTTGTCGGGGCTTCTTCGTGGTAAAGAAGTTTCATAAGTGTTGATTTTCCCGCACCTGAAGCACCTACTATAAATACGAATTCTCCGGAAAGAATATCAAGATTTATATTCTTTAATGCATAGCTGTTGTTTTTGTATTTTTTTGTTACTGCTCTGAATTGAATCATTATTCTTAATCCTTATTTATTTTACCAGACGGTAGATATCAATTTGTTTCTTTATGTTTTTAGCTAATTTTTGAGCGGACAAACCATAGTAATCAAGAAGAAAATCCCATTTTCCGCTTTGTCCGAAAGTATCATTAATTCCGAATCTGTGAACTGGCATCGGGTAGTATTCAGCAAGAAGTTCACAAACCGCACTGCCAAGTCCGCCTATTATAGAATGGTTTTCAACAGTTATAACAAATTTTGTCTGTTTGGCCTTTTCAATAATTGTTGCAATATCCAGCGGTTTAACTACAGGAGCATGGAGTATTTGTACCGAATATCCCTGAGCCTTCAGAATTTCTCCGGCTTCAATAACTTCAGCAAGCGTTTCTCCGTTAGTTATTACAGTAACGTCAGTGCCTTCTTCAATAACTTTTACTTTGCAAAAATCAAATTCATAGCTGTCATCAAAAATATCACAGAGATTTGTTCTTGCAATTCTTATATACATCGGTCCGTAGTTGTTTGCTGCAAATTTTATTACTTCTTCACACTCTTTGCAGTCCGCAGGAACAATTACCGACATATTCGGAATATTTCTCATAAGGGCAATATCCTCAAGTGCCTGATGACTTGCTCCATCTTCTCCTACAGTAATTCCTCCATGTGTACCGATAATTTTTACGTTAAATTCCGGATAACAGACTGAATTTCTAATCTGGTCATATGTTCTGCCTGTAGCAAACATTGCAAAGCTTGAGACAAAAGGAATTTTCCCTTCACTTGCAAGTCCTGCCGCTGTTGCAATCATGTCTTGCTCTGCTATTCCGCAGTCAAAAAATCTGTCCGGAAACTCTTTTCCAAACATTTGTGATTGTGTTGAGCATGCCAGATCGGCGTCCATAACAACAATATCTTTGTTCGTTTTACCTAATTCTGCAAGAGTTTTCCCGAATGCTGACCTGATGGATTTTTTGTTTTCTTTATTTAATAACATTTAAATATCCTTGTGAAATTAGTCTAAAATACGAAAATCTTACAATTTTCATCCCATTAAGATTATAGCACAAAAAATTCTCTTGTCCCATAAATGTAAATATATCTTATGTTTTGTAAAATTTGAGAACTTTTTTGTTAAGATTTATTAAAAATTCTCGAAATTTTAGCAATTTATTTTCTTCACGTGTATTTAATAGGTAGAATAGGAATACAGTAATAATTTATTTATTGAAAGGAAGAAAATAAAATGATGCAAATTCCAAATTATGTAAATCCTTACATGCAGCAGCCGTTGTTGCAGCCTTATGCAACACCTGCACCTAATTACAATGCGGTAAAAATTGATGTTCACAATCCGAGTGTATCTGCTCCGGGTGTAGGGCAGTCAGTTGTAAATGTACCTCAGCAGGTTCCTCAGTATGCAGCACCGACAATGCCTTTATACACATATCCGCAGACCCCGTTGTACACATATCCGCAGGCTCAGGCTCCGGCATATTATCCGCCGGCACAGACAATCTGTCCTCCATGCCCGGCACCGGTACAGACTCCGAGTGTAGCACCGGCTCCTGTTCAGGTTCCGACAGCTGCTCCTGCTGCTGAAGTCCCGGCTCCGCAGATTGTAGTTCCGCCGGCTCCGCAAGTTGTAGTTCCGCAGACAAATATTGCACAGCAGAATGTAAATGCTCCGCAGGCACCGGCAGCTCCGGAAGCACCTAAAGCTCCGGCAGAAGCTCCTAAAGTTGAAGTTGTCCCAGCTGAACCACTTCAGCCTCAGGTTGATTTGAATGCTTTTGTCGCTAAATTAACTAACCCTGATTATGATGTTCAGGCGTTAGCTATGGAAGATATGGCTAATATGGTTAAGAACGATCCTCAAAAAGCAACTGAATTGCTTGATGTAAAAGTAATGGATGCATTAAGCAATATTATTAAAGCTGATACAAGCAAATTAGCTGGTCCTACACCTGAACAAATGGCTGCAAGAGAAAAATTGCTTACTAACCAGAACATGACAGAAGATGAAAAGAAACTCGCAACATCAATCACACCTCTTGAATTGGCAGAAAGAAACAAAAGTTACGCAATGTTCACTTCAGCAATAATGCAGAAACTTTATGTTGATGAAGTTGCAAAATTAACAAATACAACAGTACCGATTACTGAATTACCGGGTGCAGTCACAATAGTTGAACAGTTGAAGAACAACCCGAACCCGATGGTAAGAACTTCAGCTATTGAATCTTTAAGCTACATCCAGAACCCGGCTTATAAAAAAGATCTTGAAACCTTGTTCACCGTAGCTAAGAACGATCAGGACAAAGGTGTTCAGGAAGCCGCAACAGCAGCTTTAGCTAAATTAAACAGTATGCAGGCTCCTGCTCCGGCTCAAGCTCAAGCAGCATAGTTCATTATACTAATTCCTTTCTTTAAATAATGAAACAAATAAAACCCCCTGATTATATCAGGGGGTTTTATTTTTGTCGTATTTTTCAAATTCTGTTAAGAATCCCGCAGGTGTATGGTTTAGTTTGTTTGTTATTTTCAAGTTTATTTAATTTTACCACCTGTTTTAATTTTTCAATACTGGATAGTATTGAAAATTATCTAAACTCCGGCTTCCATTTTTGTCTTTTCTTTGTAAGATTCAGGAATAGGTGCCAAATTTTCGTAGTCTGCAAGTTCTGAAATCTGTTTGCACCATTCGTAAATAATTACATCTTCAGGAAGTTTGTAGGAAATAGGTTTTCCTATATGAAGCTGAACATTTCTTCTTGTGAACGGTTTTAACTTCGGATAACCGTCAAAACCGTCTATGGCAACCGGAATAATATCAGCTTTGGCATTTTTAGCAATGACAACAAATCCTTTTTTTATTTCTTCAAGTTTGCCGTAAGGCCTTGTGCCTCCCTGCGGAAATACTCCCAGTGACCAGCTTGTTTTGAAAATATCGCGGACTGTTTTAAATGTCGCAATTTCAGGTTTTGTTCTGTCAACGGCAAATGCACCCAATCGTTTTATTAACCAGCTGAATTTTTCCTGCGGTTCAAATAATTCTTTTTTTGCCATAAATGCTATTAATTTTTTTACGGCCATAGGTACAAGGAACGGGTCAAATATTGAAACATGGTTTGCCGTAAAAATATATTTGTCTTTTTTGTTCCATTTTGGCAGATTTTCTGTTCCGGTAATTTTATAGTTATAAAAAATCGTAAAAAAAGGGATTACAACAGTGTACAGAAAACATAAATAGAATATGGATCTGAAAATATTGTATTCAGAAGCATAGCGTCTGTTAAAATTTCTTTCTTGTTTCTTACTCATTCTCAACTCCAATCATATCATTAGGATTATCATCAGGAATGTATTTGAACCCCGTAAGCTCCTGAATAGAATCAATCCATTTTTTCATAGTTTCATCCGGATTATTGCTATAAGGTATAGGTTTTCCTATGTTAACAATAATTTTTCCTGTAAAAGGCCATCTTTTTACTTCATTTGTACCAATAATTCCGACAGGAAGGATTGCACATTTTGTAATCTTTGCGAGTCCTGCAAACCCTTTATTAATCCCTCTTATTTCTCCGGGGATTCCTCTGGTGCCCTGCGGAAAAAGTCCGAGAACCCATTTGCTGTCTTTTATAATTTTTACTGTTTTAACAGTTGATGGACCGAGGCTTTCTCTGTTAACAGCAAAAGCTCCAAGCCAGTCAATCCACCAGCGTAAGAAAGGAATATCAAATAGTTCTTTTTTTGCCATAAATGCAATATGTCTTGGAAATATTGATACCATAAGCGGCGGATCCAGTGTTGATAAATGGTTCGGACAGACTATATATTCATTATCTTTCGGAACATTTTCAAGTCCGTGAACCTCAAGTCTGTAAACAAGTTTAAATCTTATCATATACCCGAATTTGCAGACTATATCCTGAAAAAATCCACGCCATTTATTATATTGCGATGATGAACGTTTTGAGTATTCTTTCTTTTTTTTGCTCATTTTTTAGTATCTCCACTTGATGGTATTATACATCAAAAAACACGCCTTTGCATATTTGTAACTTTTTTAATATAATAATTTTCAGTTATAGGAGAGAATCATGAGCAAATTAATAAAAGAATCAAAGAATGCTTTGGAAAATGAATTATTTAAAAGTGTTTACGATAAAACCCCCGATTATATAAAAAATCTGAATATTATGGATTTTTCACAAGATGGAGAATTCACGATAACTTTGAAGAAAGAACATTTATATTCGTATGACGAAAAAACAAATCCGGAAGGGTTAAATTTATATGACTGGTTTCGCGGTTATGCAAAGGAGGCCAAAGTTTCAACTGCAGGGATTAGAGGTCCTCAGAATATTTTATTTCCTCAGGATCCGAGATTCCCGATTAATCTTTTCGGGATTGTTCTGGCAACGCTTGCAAAATCCCTTGTCGCAAGAGAAAAATATAAAGGTCAGACGATTCTGAAAGTCGCAGGCAGAGAAGTTCGATATAATTCAGCTCTTTTTCTGGATGCCATTGCGAGAATTCAGGCTGCTAACGGTATTAAAACTCTCGTTCCGGTTGAAAGAAAAACTATCCCGATTTGGCTTGCTTCCTTTCTTGCATTTAAACTGGATTTGCTCGGGGGTGAATATATAACTTCCAGTCATGGAATTTCGGTTAAAAATGCAACAAAGGACTTGAACTGTCAGGGAAGCCAGTATCTTCCGGAAGAATCTATGGAATTTGTTGATAAAATTGACGAAATCTTTAAAGAAACCGAGAAAAAAGGAATTTATGAAATCAAAGTCGCTGCGAAGGATAATCCGCTTATTGATGAATCTGTAATGGCAAAACTTAATGACGGTATTGATTTATATGTTGAATATCTTAAATCCGGTGTGGCTAAAAAAGTTAATCTTGATCTGATTAAAAACCTGAAAGACAAAATTTGTATTGAAAATGTCGGTGGTTCTGCATACCGGACATTAAGCAGAGTTTTGAAAAAACTGGAAGTGTCAGAGAAGTTTGACTGGTTTAATATTGAAGAAGATCCGTTTTTCCATGGTATTGGAAAATATGATATAACTCCAAAGGGAGAACATGCCTTTTATGATTATTCTGTTGATGCCACTGTTATTGCAAAAAGATTGAGCGGAGAAAAGTTTTTCCCTGTAATTGAAACATTGCATTACGAAGAAAAACTAAAAAACTATCCTCTGGGTACCTGTGTTTTGATTACAGACCCTGATCATGATCGACTAACTATTACTCAGACAGAACCTGCTTCACGTATTGAGTACCTTCAAAAAAATGGTATTGATTATGTTCCGCTGGGTAATGATAAAATCCTAACAGTATTTACTGCAAATCAAGCCTTTTTGATGATTATGGATTTCTGGGCAAAACAGTTAAAAGCTCAGAACCTCTGGAAAAATCATCCTAGATTTATGATAAAAACTACCGCGTCAGCAAATTCTTGGGATGAATGGGCTAGAAAGAATGATGTAAAAGTCGTTAATGTGCCTGTAGGATTTAAAGAAATTGCAAACATTATGAAAAAAGTTGAACTTCAACTAAAAAATAATCCTGCAAAACCTGTAATTGTAGATGATGTTTTCGGCAATGAAATTAACCTCGGTGTTAATCCGAGATTACTCTTTGGAGGTGAAGAGTCAGGCGGGATGATTATGGGATGCGAAGATTTGATTGAATCTCTTGCCGGAAGAAAAGCCGTTGCTATGAGGGAAAAAAGTGCGACAGAAGCTATTGTGGTTGCTTCAGCTCTTATCGCAAAACTCGGCAAGAAACCTATGTCGGATTATCTGAATGAAATATTTGCGGATAATGATATCGTAAGTCGTTATGATACCCGTATTGATATTGCTTATTATAATGAGTCGGAACCTGATATCAATAAACTTAAAGCTGCAAAAATTGAAGGAGAGAAAAAACGTACGAAGAATGATTTGTTCTTCCTTTCAATGGCTATGGGTGTTAAAGAGGGTTTGATGACCCTTGACGATGTAAGAGAGATTCTTAATGATTCGTTCAAGAGTTTAATTTTTGATAACCTTGAAGATATAAAATTTGTCGGAGACGGAACTTATCTTAAGTTTGCTCATAAATATATAGAAATCAGACCTTCCGGCACTGATGCTAAGACAAAAGCATACGGAGGAGGTTCAAATAAGGAAATGATTGAAACTTATGCAAATGTCATGGGCAATTATTCGGGTGACAGAACAGAATTGCATAAAAAATTTATTCCTGATGATTTTTATGCAAAAACAAAAGATATGGCGATGGATTATTACCTTGCTTTTGTTGATAAGGGAGCAAATAACGAAAAGTTTGTTATTCCGGATTATAAATTTTAAAAAGCGGGTTTTTTACCCGCTTTTTAATGCTTTAAATTTTTGATTGTCTATGTTAACCTGACGAAGAGGGGTAATAGGGGTATATATTATGAAAAGACTTTTTTTATTATTAATATTATTTTTTAATTTATGTATAATGCCTGTTTCAGCTTTAGAAATGCCGGATTTACCGTCTGAAGTAGGAAAGGTTGAGAGTATCAGTTATGAAGATGTTACCGACGGTGTTCAGAGCGAGAATAACGTAAAGCAGAAAGTTCTTGTAAAAATTTTGACCGGTCAATTTAAGGGTGAGGAAGTTGAACTTGATAATATGCTTACTTCAAATCCTGCATATGACATAATTCTTAATCCCGGAGACAGGGTTATTCTTCATGTTGAGGCTAAAAATACTGAAATCCTTTCAAGTAACGATGTAGATTTTTTTATAGCTGATATAAAGAGGGATAATGCATTGTGGTTTTTTGGCGGACTTTTTACGGTTCTTGTTATGATAATAGGTAAGAAAAAGGGTGTATTCAGTATTGTGTCAATTCTTGCAACTGTTGCATTGATTTTCTTTATGTTAGTACCGATGATATTAAACGGTTTTTGTCCGATAGCTTCTGCAGTTCTCGTAGGAATTTTATCTACGGTTATAACAATATACCTTGTTGCAGGGTTTAATTCCAAAAGTTCCTCTGCTGTTATCGGAACTTCTTTGAGTCTTATTGTTGCAGGAGCTTTATCTCTGGTCGCCATTTATCTTGCTCATCTTTCAGGATTTGCCGGCGAAGAAAGTATGTTTTTGTATTCAACAAGACCTGATTTGAGTTTTAAGGGAATTTTGTCTGCTTCTATGATTATTGCGGCATTGGGTGCTTTAATGGACACTGGGGTTTCCATTGCAAGTGCAATTAATGAAATTTATGAGACTGACAAAAGTTTAAGTACAAGGCAGCTTTTTAAATCGGGAATGAATGTTGGCCGGGATGTTATAGGTACAATGTCAAATACGCTTATACTGGTCTATCTTGGTAGTGCTTTGCCGCTGGTATTGCTGTCAAGTAATATTGATTTGCAGAAATTTTTTAACCTGAATCAGGTTGCAACTGAAATTTCATCTGCATTAATAGGGAGTATTGCAATATTAGCTTGTGTTCCTTTAACGGCATTAATTAGTGCATATTTAATTAAACATCAAAAAAAGCCCGATAAATTTGAAATGGAGCAGATTGATATTACTGAGTAAAAATTCGAAAGTCTTATCTTGAGATTAATTGCATACCATATACAAAAATAGAGAATAGGTTAATGCCTATTCTCTATTTAATTGTAATTAAATAATCAGTGTAATTTATTTTGAGCAAGTTCCGCAGGCACAAGCCTGAGATTTTAAAGCTTCTGCTTTCTCGGTTCTTTCCCAAGGTACATCAATATCAGTTCTGCCCATATGGCCGTATGCCGCTAACAGCTGGTAGAATTTACCGCCGTTTTTAGCAGGCAGTCCGCGGAGGTCGAATTGTTTAATAATTGCGGCAGGTCTGAGGTCAAAGTTTTTAGCAACCAGTGCAGAGATTTCATCATCTGAAATTTTACCTGTACCGAAAGTATCAACCATTATTGAAACAGGTTCAGCAACACCTATTGCATAAGCAAGTTCAAGTTCGCATTTTTCTGCTAATCCTGCAGCAACAATATTTTTAGCAACCCATCTTGCCGCATATGCAGCTGATCTGTCAACTTTTGTAGGATCTTTTCCGGAGAAAGCTCCGCCGCCGTGACGAGAATAACCACCGTAGGTATCAACAATAATTTTACGTCCGGTTAAGCCTGCATCACCCTGTGGACCGCCTACAACAAATCTTCCTGAAGGGTTTACAAGAATTTTTGTATTACTGTCTGGTTTTATTGTTTCGTGAGAGAAAACCTCATCGATTACAAGTCTTTTGATATCGTTTTTGATAATTTCCTGAACTTTAGAATTATCGCAAACTCCGTTAATTTCAGGATCATGCTGGGTCGAAATCAAAACGGTATCAATTCTTGCCGGTTTCCCGTCAACATATTCAACGGTAACCTGAGACTTTCCGTCAGGTCTGAGGTAACTTACAAGACCCTGTTTTCTTACCTGAGCAAGTCTGTATGATAACTTATGAGCAAGGCTTATTGGCAGCGGCATAAGTTCTGGTGTTTCATTACAAGCATAACCGAACATAATACCCTGATCGCCTGCACCTATATTTTCGGTTTCTGAAGTTGAAGTATCGGCATTATCGCTTCTTGTTTCGTAAGCTTTGTTAACACCGCCTGCAATATCGCAAGATTGTTCGTCAATGCTTGTAAGAACCGCACAGGTTTCAAAGCTGAAACCGCCGCCTTCTTCTTCTGCATAACCGATATTTTTGATTGTGTTTCTAACAACTGCCGGAATATCAACATAGCAGTCTGAAGTGATTTCTCCGCAAACAAGTGCCATACCTGTAGTAACTGTTGTTTCTGCAGCTACACGTGACTGCGGTGATTTGGTCAAAAATTCGTCCAAAATAGCATCAGAAATCTGATCGCATACTTTGTCGGGGTGGCCTTCCGTAACTGATTCGGAAGTGAATAAAAAGTTTCTTGGTGTCATTCCAATTTCTCCTTAATTTGTTTTTGTACCGGCCGGTAAGTTTTTTAATTCCAACCCGGCCACATCATTAGTTAAAAGTTTACATCTAAGAATATGCAAAATCAAATAATATATGAATATATATTACGGGGCTGATTGATACTTTATTTAGTTTCAATAAAATTGGTATTAGGAATATATTCACTCTGTCCCTGAATATCAATTTTATTAATAATTTTTGCACGTTTTTTGCGGAACAGCATATCTACAAATGCTTCAAGACGGGTTATGAAACCTGCTTCGCCGGTCTGTTCATCTATTGTGAGGTGTAAGATAGGTTTATTAAATTGTTTTGCTTTTCTGACAATTCTCTCAATCATTAACGAATCAGGACCGCAGCCGAAGGCGTTTAGTGCAATCAGCCCGTCGATTTTATTATCTTTCATATAATGCCCGGCAGTTCCTGTCATTTCGAATTCATTTGCCCAGTATAGTTTTTCTCCGAGAGCATTTATACCTTCAATGGTTTGTTCCTGTGACAGCTGGAGTGATGTATAAACTTTTACGTCCATGCTTTCAAGTTTGTCGATAATTTTCATGGAAGCTCTGTCATCGTATATATTATAACCGTGAGCAACGAGTGCGATTGATATCGGGTATTCTTTAGTTGAACTTTCTATGAAAACTTTGCCTTGAAGTGCATAATTAATTGCTTTTTTATAACTCATGCCCGATTTTGACATGATATGGAAGTTATTGTAAGCTCTCCAGCCGGCTTTTGATGCTTCTTTGATTTTTTTCTCATCAGTAATGCCGAACGGAGCAGCCAGTTCTCTCAAAAAGTCATAAAGTCCGTGATTTTTTTCTGATTTGTCAAGAGTAGCCTCCACCATTGTAAAATTCTGTTTAACAACATTTCTGATTAAATCAGGAAGTCCTCTGATTTTTGAACAATTATAAATTTTATAAGCAACCGATTGAATTGAAGGTACGAGAATCTTATCAATACCTTTATCCAGCAGGTTAAGAATATGACCGACATAAATTTTTATCGGAAGACATGTTTCCGTAACAACAAGAGCGGAACCTCTCGAAAGAGTTTGTTTTGTTGTTACATCAGACAAAACAATTTTAATGCCCAGTGCCGTAAAAAATCCGTAATAAAACGGATAATTATGGTAAAAGGACATTGCTCTTGGAATACCTATCACGTTTTCATTGTTTTGTGTCATTAGAATAAATCTCCCGAAGTTTATTTTTACTACCAAGATAATACTTCAAAACAGAAAATTTTTAAAGCTTTTGAAATAAAACTTAATATTCCTCTAAAAGTTATTTTATGCTATTGTGCATTTATGAAAAGTGTGAAGAAAAAAGCAGTAGTAGCATTGAGCGGCGGAGTGGACAGTTCCGTTACAGCTTTACTTTTAAAACAGCAGGGCTATGAGGTTGAGGGTATTACCGGAAGAATGACGGATACCGCTTCATCTGATGTTGTTTGTCATAATGCCGCAAATGTTGCTGCAAAGCTTGGTATAAAACATCATATTCTTGATATAAGCCGAAATTTTAAAAATAAGGTTATAGATTATTTTGAAAATTCATATGCTGCAGGTGAGACACCAAATCCTTGCATTGTTTGTAATGAGTTTTTTAAGTGGGGTGAAATTTTTGATTATGCAATAAATACTCTTGGTGCGGATGTTTATGCAACAGGACATTATGCTGAAATAAGAAATGTTGGCGGAGTTTATAAACTTTATCCGGCAAAAGACGAACATAAGGATCAACTTTATTTTTTATACAGACTTGGGCAAAAAGAACTTTCAAAAACATTATTTCCATTATATTCATATACAAAGGATGAAGTGAAAAAAATAGCTTATGAATTTGATCTTCCTCCGAAATCAGCAAAAGAAAGTCAGGATATTTGTTTTATTCAAAAGCCTTATACAACAAAAAAATATCTTATTGACAGGTTCGGACATAAAAAAGGTGACTTCATTGATATTAACACCGGGCAAAAGCTCGGGGAACATAACGGAAGCTATCAATATACAATAGGGCAGCGAAAAGGTATAGGTATTGCTGCCCCTTATCCTTTGTATGTTATTGATATTGATGCTGCAAAAAATATAGTTTACCTCGGGCGAAACGAGGATAATTTCAAATCAGAATTAATGGTATCTGATTTAAAACTTTCTTACCCTTCTGCCGGCACTGAATTTGATGCAATGGTTAAAATTCGATACAATATGCCAAAGCAGAAAGCTCACGTGTCAATTTATAACAATTCAGCAAAAATTATTTTCGATGCTCCTGTTTCATCAGTTACAGCAGGTCAGGCCGGTGTATTTTATGACATTGAGGACGGATATCTGATAGGGGGCGGTAAAGTTATCAAATAACTTTACTTTTATTTTTCAGGGATTTAACATGATGATAAGTTAGGGGAGAGGATAAATATTATGTATAATCCTAAATCACACAATGCTGAAGAATTTATTTCACATGAAGAGGTATTGGAAACTTTGGAATATGCCGAACAAAATAAGCATAATGCAGAGTTAATTGATGAAATTCTAAATAAGGCTCTTCAAGAAAAAGGTTTGTCACACAGAGAGGCTTCTGTTCTTCTGGCATGTGAGATTCCTGAAAAAAATGAGGAAATTTTTAGGCTTGCAAATGAAATTAAGCAGGATTTTTACGGAAACAGAATTGTTTTGTTTGCACCGCTTTATCTTTCAAACTATTGTGTGAACGGATGTGTTTACTGTCCTTACCATGCTAAAAACAAACATATTCCGAGAAGAAAACTTTCTCAGGATGAGATAGAAAAAGAAGTTATAGCACTTCAGGATATGGGACATAAGCGTCTGGCCATTGAAGCAGGAGAAGATCCGGTTAACAATCCTCTGGAATATATTCTTGAATCCATAAAGACGATTTATAGTATTAAACATAAAAATGGAGCAATTCGTAGAGTTAACGTAAATATTGCGGCTACTACCGTTGAAAATTACAGAAAACTCCATGAAGCAGGAATAGGAACATATATTCTGTTTCAGGAAACTTATCATAAGGAAAGTTATGAAAAGCTTCATCCAACGGGACCTAAGCATAATTACAAATGGCATACTGAAGCAATGGACAGAGCTATGCAGGGTGGAATTGATGATGTCGGATTAGGGGTTCTTTTCGGACTTGAATCTTACAGATATGAGTTTGCGGCACTGTTAATGCATGCCGAACATTTGGAAGCTGCCTATGGCGTTGGGCCTCACACTATAAGTGTTCCAAGAATCAGAAAAGCTGATGATATCGACCCTGATACTTTTGACAATGGAATTGATGATGATACCTTCGCCAAAATTGTTGCCTGTATCAGAATTGCAGTTCCTTATACAGGCATGATTGTTTCTACAAGAGAAAGTGAAAAATGCAGGGAACGTCTTCTCAATCTTGGTATTTCTCAAATCAGCGGTGGCTCAAAAACAAGTGTAGGCGGTTATTTTAATCCTATGCCGGAAAAAGAAGAATCCGCACAATTTGATATCTCAGACAGACGCCCGCTTGATGAGGTTTTGAGATGGCTTATGCAGTTGGGATATCTGCCGAGCTTCTGCACTGCCTGCTACGGAAGCGGCAGAACCGGCGACAGATTTATGGAGATTTGTAAAAAGCAGCAAATTCATAACTTTTGTCACCCGAATGCGATTATGACTTTAAAAGAATATCTTGAAGATTATGCATCCGAAGAAACCAGAAAGGTTGGAGAAGCTCTTATCGCTAATGAATTGAAAGCTCTTGAAAATTCAAAAATTAAAAAAGTAGTAGAGGAAGATCTTGTAAAAATTGCTCATGGCGAAAGAAATTTTAAGTTTTAAATAATTAAAACCTAATAATAAAAAAACTCCTCTTTTGAGGAGTTTTTTATTTGCCCTGGGCCAGACTTGAACTGGCACTGAGTTATTCGCCCAATCGGATTTTAAGTCCGACGCGTCTACCGATTCCGCCACCAGGGCTTAACTGGTGCTTTTTAATTTTAACTAAAATATAAATCATTGTCAAACAATAAAAAGAATTTTTTTTATTAAGTTATGTTAAATACAATGTAGAAATGTAGCAATTTTTTTGTAGAAATAAACTTTATATATATAAGATATAAGAGAATAGGGTATAACTATGAAATTAAATCTAAGCGGTTTTGCTGACGGATTGTCGAAGATTGGCAAAAACTTAATGGAAACAGCTACATTTTACGGAGCTTCAAAAATGGCTCTTCATAATCCTTCAACAGGCATGTACGGACCGAGCGTATGGACACAGGGCTGTTATGGCGGCGGATATATGGGCGGCATGTATTCACCGTATAATAATGCTGCAATAGGTATGGCTTATCAAAACGGTTACGCCTCAACAATGGCAGCAATTCAATCTGCAATAGCAGGTTCTCAACCAGTTGCAGATCTTCCTGATACTGACGCACCAGCAGCAAGTGCAGTTGATGCTAATCAGGACACAATGGCCGGTGCAGCTTTTGAAGTAAGTGAAAAAACTGGTCAAAATTTTGATTTTGCTAAAACTTCATTAGAAAGTATAACAGATGCTGCCCAAAAACAGGCAAAATATAATGAATTAACCCAGCAGCTTGCAAAATCACTATTAATGAATATTGATAAAAATTCAGGCAACTCAGATGGGTATTTAGCACTGGAAGAATTTATAAATAATGAAATGAAAAATGCAAATCTTACCGAGGAACAAAAAACTCAATTAAAGACCAAACTTCAGCAGGCATACAGCCAGCTTGACCAGAACGGTGATTCAAAAGTTGATTGGAAAGAATTAACAGCTATGATTACCGGTTTATACGATACAAATCATGACGGTGAAATTACTTCGGAAGAATTTCAGGCAGGCGGCAATAATCTTTTGAGCGGCAGCGGTGCGAGTGCATTAAGGACTGCATATCAAAATTTATTCGGAAACAGAGAACAATCCTAAGATAAAATAATTTTATCAAATTTAGACCAATCAAATTGTTTGGAGTTTGCGAATTCAAGCAATTTGTTTCTGTCTAAAGCTTTCATTTTATCAAAAGCTTCCGAAAAGTCTTCTTCCCCTTTCATTGTAACAAGCGGAATCATTGCGTCATATGCTAGCCCTGTAACCTTAGCATCATAATTTACCGCAAGAGGTTTTACTCCGAGTTTGAGTGCAATCAGCAGTGCATGGTAT
>JADIND010000176.1 GCA_017694215.1 Candidatus Scatousia excrementipullorum
AAATTTAACGGGTGCTATACGCATTATTTTTCTCCGAGAAGTTCTTTTAAAATATTGTCATCCATATATTTGTGTTTGATAAAAACAGAGGTTTTGTGTGCATCAATTCCGCCGGTATATTTCAGTTTCATTTCCGGATTATCGGCTATTGAAGTTTTCATAAAATCTATCCAGTTTTTGTCGGCATTCTGCGGATAAGATTGATAATTTATTTCACTTGCACAGAATTTTTCTTTGCCGGATTTTTTCAGAGAACTGAAGATTTCATAGACAAGATTTTCATGCGGAGTGAACATTTTTTCTTCACACAATTTTTTTCTTGCAGGTGAAATATTATTGCTTGCAAAATCTATTATAGCCGGATGTGCAAAACCGTAAAATCCGTCGGTTGTTGCTTCAAAAATATCGTCAGGATTAAGCGAATAATTTTTTCTGTCTGTTAATGTCGGTAAATTTTCCTGTACGGTTTTTGTTATAAAATTTTCTTTTTCCGTTAAGTCCGTTTTGAAAATTTCTTCAAAAATTTTTTCATTCTCTTTTGTCAGCATTCCTGTTTCAATCAGATAATCTTTAAGACCGTGTTTTTGAAAATATTCCGGAATACTTCTTTCACCGTAGGCATCCATTCTGTAATAGTAATTTTCACCAAACTGTTTAAACAATTTATCAGCTGATAATTTTTCAACGTTTTCCGGTAAAATTTCGTTAATTTTTTTTACGTATTCACTTAATGTAAGTTTAAATTTTGCGTAATCTCCTGCCAGGTACAAAACTCCGTTTGTACGCATATTGCGGAGGTTTGCATGAAAGTCTTTTGCTTCATTTATATTTAAATTTATTTCAGGAAATTTTTCATTAATTTTTTCAAGAAATTTTTCTACATTTTCCTGTCTTGTTTTTTGAATATTTTCAAGAATTTTTACTAAATTTTCATCGTAAGGATTTAAAGAATATCCGACAAGTTCAAAATTCAGAGGTCTTGATACAATATCCGGATTGCAATTTGAAACACTGATTTCCGAACCGAGTACGACTTTCAGATTTTTATATTTTTCAGGGTCTGCAGAGAGAATTTTTAAAGCTTCCCTGCATCCGTTGAGTGTATCGTGGTCTGTTATTGCGATAGTGAAAGGCGGTTTTGAATCAGCCGGATTATTTTTTGCAATTCTGTCCGCATATTTTCTTGCCTGTTCCAGAAATTCTTCCACTGTTAATTTCCCGTCGGAAAAAGTTGTGTGGTTATGGAGATTTACTCTGAAAGTCATATTTCTTGCACCTTCAAAATTTTCTCCGATAGAAAAATCGACAGGTGTAAATTCATCCAGAAGTTTTTGCAGCTGGGATTTTCCCATTACGGAATTTAATTTATATTCATCACCTTCATTTAACCCTAAATTTTTGGCAAGTTTTTTTAAATAAACTAAATCCTCCGGAAAAGCCTTCATCATTTTCTCAAATCCGCTTTTAAAAACATTTTCCGTACTCTCAGATATCCCGGCTGCGGCTGCCGTAATATTTTGTACTTCGGTTTTCTTTCCTCTCAATGCACTGATAAGCCAGACTGCTCCGCCGATTAATACGGCAGCGGTTGTACCTATTATGGCTTTTTTCTTGTTAGACATAACGACTTCATCCTTTTCCGGTTCAGGCGGAACATTTACCCTTGCGGCAGGAGCTGACGTAAGATTAAGGCCGGTGACATTGCTAAACGTGCTGCTCCCGTAAAATACAGGTGAATTTCTAAATTCAACTTTCATAAGAGACCTCATTTTTCAATATAGTATAACATGTAAATATAAAAAGGTGCGTTAATGCTTTACAATTAGTAATATGATTATATTTATTGTAATTTATATGTAAAAGCAATAAATAAGGAGAAAACACATGAGTGATAACGAAAGCGGTCAAACAGAAATTATACGGTACAAAACCTCCGGCACCTGCTGCGGAATGATACAGGTTGCAATCCGTGACGGGATTATTGAAGATGCAATGTTTGCGGGCGGATGCAACGGGAATTTAAAGGGCATAAAATCTTTAATTAAGGGAATGAAAACAGACGACGTAATCGAAAAATTATCAGGCATTAGATGCGGGGAAAAGATGACCAGCTGCCCCGACCAGCTTGCAAAATGCCTTATTGAATATAAAAATTCCAAACTCCGTCAGGTTGTTTAGAAATTTGAGCCTTTTCAAATTTAAAAAATCTGTTATAATAAATTTTGAGATAAGAGAGGTATTTATAAAATGTATAACATAATATTTAAACGCCGTTCCATCAGAAGTTTTGAAGACAGAGCCGTAGAACCGGAAAAAATAGAAAGAATTCTGCGTGCGGGTATGCAGGCACCTTCAGCTCACAACAAGCAGCCATGGGAGTTCCTTGTTGTTACTGATAAAGAAAAACGCGATACTTTATCACAGATGAGCCCGTATTCCGGCATGGTGGCTTATGCTCCGGTTGCAATCGTTGTAATCGGAAAACCTGATGATATGACCGGAGATTATCTTCCGCAGGATTTAGGGGCTTGTACTCAAAATATTCTTCTCCAGATTGTAGAAGAAGGGCTCGGAGGCTGCTGGATGGGATTCTATCCGAATATGGACCGCTGTACAAAAATCAGAGAGTTTTTTAATATTCCGGAAGACAGAATTCCTTTCTCCGTAATTGCTCTGGGTTACAGCCTGAGAGAAAATACTTTTGTTGACAGATACGATGCTTCTAAAGTTCATTTTAACAAATGGTAAACTTTACTATTGACAAATTTTTGTTATTAAGTGTATAATGCACACAAAGGAAAAATATGAATTACTTACACATTGAATTAACAAACAATTCATCCTCCAATTCATCCAAGTTTCACGACGGGACTTGTATGAGTTTTGTTGTGTAAGTTTTTTAATATAACAAGATTTAAAATTTAAAAAGTCCCGTTTATGGCGGGACTTTTTTAGTGTGCAGACAAACAAAAGAAGGAAACGAATGATTTTAGCAGTTAACAATTACGAAACAAGAAAACAGCAGACACAACCGCAGTTTAAAGGAGTATTGGACGGAGCATTGACAAATACTTTGAGGACTCTTGACACAAATGATATGGCAAATGCGGTTTTAATAGACTTGGGGGCAATGGTTCTTCCGAGAACCTACTACGATACAAAAGAACGAAATAAATACGCAGGTGCGGAAACTTTTTTTCGTGAAATCAGCGGAACCGTTATAAACTGTCTTTCAGCAGGCATTCTGGCAAATATTATCGGACGTATTGCATCAAAAAGGGTTATGCCTGATGTAAAAATAAACAATAACAGCTGGTTTTCTAATGATTCTATTAAAACTCTAAAATCAGCATGGGATAAAGGCAACGGTACAACAAGAAGTTATGCCGAAAACATTTTCAACAATCTTGAAGGTCTTGACGGAAGAAAAATAAACCGTTTCAGTGACATAAACTGGAGCAAAATCGACTGGATTGACGAAGCAAAATGGAAGAATATATTCTGGTATAACAGTGATTTTAAAGGGATTCAAAACAAATTAACTACAAAAGAAGGCTTCATTGAAACTTTCACACAAATTATCGACGACAAAAATATTAATAAATACGATAAAAAAAATGTATTAAAAATTATGGAAGCCCGCCTTACCAACGCACTGGGTGCAGGACGCGATACTGCGTTAAAAATCGGAGATGACAAGCTTACGGCAAAATTGGAAAATATTCTGCGTGATGCATATGAT
>JADIND010000177.1 GCA_017694215.1 Candidatus Scatousia excrementipullorum
GTCATATCGTCTGTTCATTTTTTTCAAAACTTCGCTGCTGCCTGACTGCATAGGTATATGAAAATATTCGCAAACTTTATCCAGTTTTACGACAGTTTCTATAAGTTCATCTGTGATATCCGTAGGATAAGATGTAACAAAACGAATTCGAAAATTGCCTTCCAGATTATTTACGTCCTGTAAAAGCTGTGCAAGTCTGTAGTTTTTATCTTTAAAATCTTTTCCGTAACTGTCAACATTTTGTCCGAGTAAAGTAATTTCTTTAAACCCTTGAGAAAGAGCATCTTTTGCTTCTTTAAGAATTACTTCCGGCTGTCTTGAGCGTTCTCTGCCTCTTGTGTATGGTACTATACAGTATGTACAGAAATTGTTACAGCCCTCAGTTATCGGAATCCATGCATTTACGGATTTTACCCTGTTTATTTTGTATTCAGAGGCCTTGTCGTCTTCAGTTGTATTTGTTTCTTCACATTCGCAGACTTTTTCTCCGTTGTTTACTCTCTTTATTATGTCAGGAAGTGAATAAATTTTATGGGTCCCAAGTACAAAGTCAACATATCTTGCTCTTTTAAAAATAGTTTCGGCTTTTTGCTGGGCAACACAGCCGCAAAATCCGATTTTGATATCTTTACCTTCCTCTTTCCATTTGCCCCAGGTACCAATCATACTGAATGCTTTATCTTCACTGAGCTGGCGGATTGAGCATGTATTTATCATCAATAAGTCAGCTTTCTTTGGTTCTTTAGTCTCTTCATATCCGAAGTTTGAAAGCATCCCGAGCATTCTTTCGGTATCTGATTTATTCATCTGGCAGCCCATTGTCTCTATAAAAACTTTTTTCATAATTCTTTCCTGTTTCTAGTTTAAAATTTCAGCTATAAAAAGATTATAATACAAAAATTTGCATACTTGACAATCATGGCTGGAGATTATATTGTGTTAGTGGGGCTATGTAAGCTTTTTAAGGGGTATTTATGGAGTGTAAGAAACAAAACATTTTATCGTTGCTGGAAGATAAAACAAACAATTTTAATGACAGAGTTGCTTTAGGTACAAAAAATACAATGGGCTGGAAAGAATTTACCTATAAAGGTATAGGTTTGATGTCCAGAAAACTTGCAGCTTATCTTATTAATACTGTGGGAGTCAAGAAAGGTGATAAACTGGCTATCCTCTCAGAATCAAAGCCTGAATACGGTGCTTGCGTTTTTGCATCAATACTTGCCGGTACTGTTACGGTTCCGCTGGATGTAAAATTAACAAAATATGAACTAAATTCAATTTTATCTGATTGTGAACCTAGTGTCATGCTTGTTTCACAACATTATATTGATACAGCTCTGGAGCTTCAAAAAACTATTCCGTCGCTTCAGACTATACTTGTTATGGACGAGCCTTCTTATAATATGCAGCTAACAAGTATTTATGCATTGCCTGATAATTATGATGAAAAGTGGCGTCACAGAAGTCCTAAATCAACAGTTTTTATTATCTATACTTCAGGAACAACCGGTTCTCCTAAAGGTGTTGAGATAACATTTGCAAATATGCTTTCCCAACTTGATGATTTGACAATAGCTCTTGATGATATTCTACCGTTCAAACATGGCCGAATTCTCTCAATTCTTCCAATGAATCATCTTTTTGAAATGACTGTAGGTTTTTCAACATTTTTAAACTGCGGATATTCCGTTTATTACGCCCAGAGTCTTAAACCGAAAGATATTTTGAGCGTAATGAGGGAAAAACAAATAAACTTTATGATTGTAGTTCCTGCGTTTTTAAAACTTTTAAAAACTGCGATTGAATCTGATTTAAAAAGTTCACCTGCACATGTTCAGGCATCTTTTGAATTAATGTACAAACTTGCAAAATTTGTACCATTCAGAAGAATCAGAAAATTAATGTTTAAAAAAATCCATGACAAATTCGGCGGACACTTCCTCGGCTGCATACCGGGCGGAGCACCTCTAGAAATGTCGGTTGCAAAATTCTTTGACAGAATCGGGATTCAATTATATCAGGGATATGGATTATCCGAAGCAAGTCCGGTCGTATCTGTTAATACACGCTCACATAACAGGCTCGGCTCAGTAGGCCGCCCGTTGTCCAGCTTTACCGTTAAAACAGATGAAAATTCGGGAGAACTTCTGGTTAAAGGACCTGCTGTTATGAAAGGTTATCATAATCAGGAAGAACTTACTAAAACAGTTATTGATGAGGACGGATGGCTCCATACAGGAGATATTGCAGAAATTGACAAAGACGGCTTCATCTATATTACCGGAAGGATTAAAAATATGATTGTACTTTCGGGCGGTAAAAAAGTTTTTCCGGAAGAAGTCGAATCAGTCCTTGAAAAAAGTGAATATTTGAGCGAAGTATGCGTTCTTGGAACATCAAGAACCTTTGGAGCTAAAGACGGTACCGAAGATATTGCTGCAGTTGTTGTTCCAAAAGATTATATTATGGAAAAATACGATGCAAAAGAACTCGACAAAATGATTAAATCCGATATTAAACAGCTAGCTACCAGACTCACACCGTACAAACGACCGGTTAATATCTATATTTCAAGAGAACCGCTTCCAAAAACAGCTACAAGAAAAATTAAAAGGAAAGAAGTAAAAGAACTGGTAAAATCAGTATAAGAG
>JADIND010000178.1 GCA_017694215.1 Candidatus Scatousia excrementipullorum
CATCATTCAATGCATCAAAATTTCTGACAGTAGTCACACCATGTTTTTTAAATAATTTTGCATGCAGATTTATAATATCTCTGGGCTGCGAATCAAGTCCAACGACATTAACACCTCTTGCAAGCGACTGCAAATTAATATCAGGACCTACTGCAGCTCTTATTTTATCCATTGTTTCAAAAGCATTTTCTCTGCAGTAAAAAATCGGAGATTGAAATCTTGCACCTCCGGCAACTTCAAAATGTCTTATACCGGCATTAACAGCAGATTGAAGTGCCGGAATAAAATCATCAACAAATACTCTCGCACCATAAACAGATTGAAATCCGTCTCTGAATGAAGTATCCATCACTTTAATTAATTTTTTTGCCATATTATACTACCTTTCCTATTTAATATTAAACCCGACTTCTTGATGCAGCAACAGCAATCGCAACGGCTATGGCTTCATCCTGCGAAACATTTGGCTTTGAGCCTTTCTTTTCAATAATTTCAACTTCTTCCGGGAAAAATTTATTCAACCATTTTATAAATTTAGACATTACATTCATTACAAGAACCATGATGTAAAGAAATGCAAATACAAAGCCCATACCCAGAACAAGCAAAACAAGTCCGTCCTTTAAATTTAAAATAAATTGACTCATAATATATCTCCTATTGTAAGTACTGATTTTTCACCGTTTGAAAGCAGAACAAGCTCTCCGTTATCAGTAACATCAACCGCCTCTCCGCTAACCTCTTTATTAAAAACTTTTACACATACTTTTTTATTTAAAAAACATGCTCTTGAAATATAATCATCTTTTATAAATATAAAACCTTTACTCAAGAAATTATTATAATCTTTGAAAAATTCAAAGCACAAATTATCTCTGAAAAGTTCTAAATCGGGCGTTTTATTAAGTTCAAGATTTAATGCGGTCACCTTTCTTTCTTTAATGGCAGACACCTGATCTTCTGAAGCTGAAAGATTAACCCCTATGCCAAGAACAATACCTTTTAACGCTGAGCCGCTCATAACAGTCTCAGACAAAATTCCTGCAATTTTTTTACCATTAATCAAAACATCATTAGGCCACTTTATTTGAGGAGTCAAACCTTCATTTTCCAGAAGCTTACACAATTTAACAGATAAATACTGTGTCAAATTAGAATATAAACTTTTAAAATCAGAAGACGGTTTCAGAACAAAGGTCAAGAACAGATTTCCTTTTCCGAAATCAATCCACTTGCGTTCAAACCTTCCTCGGCCGCTCGTTTGCGATAGTGCATGAATAATAGTCCCATCTTGAAAATCTGCAATATTTTGTTTGGCATATAAATTTGTAGAATCAACCTCTTCCAAATAAACCTTATTCATTATCCCCTTTTAAATTAATATAATACTTATAAATTATAACTAATTCTAACCTAAACAAAAAAAATTTGCGATTTTTTTTTTACGAGTTACAATAAAAATTAAAAGTGGGAGAGTAATAAAAATGGAACATTGGATTTATACTCTGAATATTGCAGGACACAGTGTTTCTTTGAATATGGATACGTTAATAACAATGTGGCTCACAATGATAATGTTAATAATTATTGCATTGGCAGCTACAAAAAACGCTTCCATTATTCCGGGTAAACTTCAACTTGTTAGTGAAGGAATTATTAAATATTTCACACAGGTAACAGAATCAAGCATGGGTAAAAATGAAGCTGCAAAACATCTGCCTTTAATTTTGACATTGTTCATGTTCATTTTAACCGCAAATCTTGTAGGACAATTACCATGGCATCTGATTCATCTGCACAGCGGCGAACTTGCTTCGCCAAACAATGATATTAATATGACCGCAGCAATGGCTATCGTTGTTTCAATTTATTATATTTACTACGGTGTAAAGAAAAAGGGATTTCATTTCTTCTTCCACGGTTTCGGTGCAGACGGTATAATTATTACGCTCGTTGATGCATTAGAATTATTTGTAAGACCATTTTCACTTGCATTACGACTTTTCGCAAATATTCTTGCTGGTGAAGTCTTGATTTTTACAATGGTTGGTTTGCTTTCATATTTCGGACCGCTTCCGTTTATGCTTTTTGAACTGTTTGTAGCAGTAATTCAGGCTCTGGTATTTACATTACTTGCTACAACATATATATCTATGGCTATCAAAGAAGAGTAACATTTATAAAAAGGAGAAAAAATTATGGCAATCGAACAAATTTTAGCATCATTGGATTTATCAAAATTAGGTGCAGGTATTTCTATCGGTTTTGGTGCAATCGGTGCAGGTATCGGTCTTGGTATTGCAACAAAAGGTATTCTTGAAGCTATTGCCAGACAACCGGAAATTAAAGATGAAGCTTTCAAAAACTTCATTATCGGTGCAGGTCTTGCTGAAGCAACTGCTATTTATGCATTGCTTGTATCTTTGTTGTTGTTGTTTGTTAAATAATTTTAGCGGAGAGTCTTTATTATGCTTCAATTTAACGCCACATTTCTTGTTGCTATGTTTAGTTTTATTGTGTTCATACTTATTATGGACAGAATACTATACAAACCAATTTCTAAAATCGTAAATGAAAGAGAAGACTTTATAAATAAAAATTATAAAGAAGCTCAGGAAAATACGTGCGAATCCGAACGCATTCATAAAGATAGAGAAGAAAAACTGCTAAAATCTAAGACTGATTCAAGAAAGATTATATCGGACAAAGTTGAAGCCGCACGCATCGAGGCTAAACAGAGAACTGAAGCAGCTGTTCTTAAAAGCAGAGAAGAAATTAATAAAGCAAAAGAAAATTTGAATGCCGAAGAAGTTAAAACTCAGGAAGAACTTCAAAGCAGCGTTTCTAACCTTGCGGAAGCAATAACTGAAAAACTTCTCGGCGAAAAATTTTCCATAGATAATGCGGAAATTGTTAATAAGGTGTAAATTAAATGAACGAAATCTTACATATCTGGGATACTATCGTAAAAACCAATACCTTTAACTTTGCAGTAATGATTGCATTACTCTGGTGGATTTGCAAAAAGTTTAACATCGGAGGCATACTGGAGAATGCCAAACAAAATGTTATAAACTCTATTGAGAAATCGAAAGAGGAAAAAGCAGCTGCAAAAGAAAAGCTTGAGGCAGCAAATGAACTCGTTAAGAATCTGGATTCAGATATTGCATCACAGTTAAATGAAGCGGGAAAACAGGGAGATTTGCTGAGTACGGATTTATTACATGATACTGAGAACAAAATTTCCAGAATTAATGATAATATCTCCAGAGTGGTAGCTTCTGAAGAACAAACAATTTCCTCAAGATTAACAAATAAAACTGCTACAGCAGCAGTTAAAACCGCAGAAAATCATATTAAAAATATTCTTAAAAATACTCCTGAACTTCATGACAGATATATTCAGGAAAGTATTAATGAATTAGATAGGATTCAAGTGTAAACCATGACAAATTTAAACGAACAAATATCTTTATCAGCTAAAAATTATTCGGAAGCTCTTATTGAACTTGTTAAGGATAATGTTATGTCATATGAGGACATAAGTAAAGATCTTGAAACAATATCACAAATCCTTAAAATTTCCTCTGACTTAAAAAACACACTGGAGTATCCGACGATTTCGACTGAAACTAAGCATGAAATAATTGATGAAGTATTTAAAAATGAAATTAATCCGAATATAATTAACTTTATCAAAATTCTTATTGATAAGAAAAGATTTTCGGAATTTGAACAAGTAAAAGCAGATTATGCCGATAAACTTGACAAGATTAATAATATTCAGACTGTGGAGATTGTTTCCGCAATACCTCTTAATGAGGAATACAGAGGGAAAATAGTTCAAAAATTGTCTGAAAAACTACAAAAAAATATTAGTCCTATTTGGGAAATTGATGAAAGTATAATTGCAGGTCTGATATATAAAATTGATGATGATGTAATTGATACAAGCATAAAAAGCAAATTGGACAAATTAAGCAAGAATTTAATGTAAAAATAAACGATAAAGAGAGGACACTATGGTACTGATACAACCTGATGAAATTAGTTCTATCATCAAATCAAAAATTGAGAACTATACTTCTGTTACGGAAGTCACTAATATCGGCAAAGTTCTTGAAGTCGGCGACGGTATTGCAAGAATTTATGGCCTAAGAAATGTAATGGCAAGTGAACTTGTTTTATTTGATGATGGCAAAGATACACTCGGAATTGCAATGAACCTTGAAGAAGACAACGTCGGGGTTGTTATTCTCGGTGATTGTACAAGTATTAAAGAAGGTATGACTGTTAAAACTACCGGAAGAATTGCATCTGTTCCTGTAGGCGAAGGACTTATCGGAAGAATTATTGATCCTACTGGTAAAGCTATTGACGGTAAAGGTGAATATAGTTATACAAAAACCAGACCTATTGAAAGAGTTGCTCCGGGTATTGTAACAAGAAAATCAGTACACCAGCCTTTACAAACAGGTTTAACCTCAATCGATGCTCTGACTCCTATCGGAAGAGGACAGCGTGAATTGATTATCGGTGACAGACAAACCGGAAAAACTGCTATTGCAGTTGATACAATTATTAACCAGAAAGGTAAAAATGTAATTTGTATATATGTTGCAATAGGTCAAAAAGCATCTACAGTTGCACAGATTGCAAAAACTCTGGAAGAACATGGTGCTATGGAATATTCAATTATTGTATCGGCAACAGCAAATGAGGCCGCTCCGTTACAGTATATTGCTCCGTTTGCAGGTGTTTCTATCGGGGAAGAGTTTATGGAACAGGGCAAGGATGTTTTAATTGTTTACGACGATTTGAGTAAGCATGCACAGGCTTATCGTGCAATGAGTTTGCTGTTAAAAAGACCGCCGGGACGTGAAGCTTATCCTGGAGATGTTTTCTATCTTCATTCAAGACTTCTTGAACGTGCAGTTAAACTTAACGACCAGCTCGGCGGCGGAAGTATTACGGCTCTGCCTATTATTGAAACTCAGGCAGGGGACGTTTCCGCTTACATTCCTACAAACGTTATTTCTATTACTGACGGACAAATTTTCCTTGAATCAAACTTGTTCAATTCAGGTGTAAGACCTGCTATCAACGCCGGGATTTCAGTATCCCGTGTGGGCGGTGCCGCTCAGACAAAAGGTATAAAACAGGTTGCAGGTAAATTAAGACTTGATTTGGCTCAGTTCAGAGAACTGGAAGCCTTTGCCCAGTTTGCATCAGATCTTGATCAGGCAACAAAAAATCAGCTTTTAAGAGGTGAAAAATTAACAGAAGTGCTAAAACAGCCTCAATATTCACCTTTGAGCGTAGCTGAACAGGTAAGTATTCTATTTGCCGCAAACGAAGGTATCCTTGACGATATCCCGAATACGGATATTACAAGATTTAAGAAAGAATGGTTTGTTCATTTGAAATCAAAATTAAACGAACTTTCGGACAGATTGAACGAAGGCAGTGCATTGTCTGATGACGATAAACAGGTACTAAAAGATGCTTTTGAAGCATTCAAGAAAACATTCTAAGGAGGAATATTATGAAATGTTATAATCACCATGACAGAGATGCATTTGCAGTATGTTCAACGTGCGGGAAAGGATTATGCCTGGAATGTGCTGAAGAACTCTGCGGGAAAATGGTATGTAAATCAGACAGCTGCAGAAAAAAAGTTTGTTTTTCAAAAAATATTTTGATAACCATTCTTTTATTAACAGCATTGTGCACAATCTTATTATTAGTTGATTAATAAAATATTACAGGTTAATTATGACAAACTTAAAAGACATAAAAAACAGAATAAAAAGTGTTGAAAGCACAAAAAAGATAACACGTGCAATGAAAATGGTTGCGGCGGCAAGAGTTAAACGTGCGGAAAATACAGTAAAAGCATCCCGTCCGTTCACAACAGAATTGAATTCAATGTTCAAAAAATTATTGGATTCAGTCGGCTCATACAGTGCAGATACGCTAAAAATAAAATCCGCGATAGACAATTATCCGGAACTACTGAAACCGCGTGAAGTAAAATCGGTAGGTTTACTGGTAATTTCTTCAAATAAGGGGCTTGCTGGTGCTTATAATGCAAATGTTGTAAGAAAAACATTGAAAAAAGTTGAAGAATATCAATCAAAAGGAATTCACTCGGTTCTGTTTGTTATAGGTCAAAAAGGAATTTCCGGTTTGAAAAGAAAGGTACAATCTTTGGACTGTGAAATTGCAAATACATATCTGAATGTTGCAAATAATCCTTCCGGTACAGGTGCAAAACTTGTTGTGGAAGATATGGCTGAATATTTTATAGATAAAAGAATTGATAAGATTGAAATTATAACAACTAGATTTAAAAATATGATGAGTTATTTTGTAGAAGAGTGGGAAGTTTTGCCGCTGCAGACGCCTGCTGAAAAATATCAAAAAGCTCATGACAATATTCCTGAATCTTTAATGGAATTTATGCCTGATATGCATAACATTTTACAAAAAGTTGTACCTATGTATATAACTAATATTGTTTATCAGGCACTTCTTGAGGCTCAGGCATCCGAACTTGCATCAAGAATGACCGCAATGTCTGCCGCGACAACCAATGCTGAAAAAATTATTCATAATCTTTCCATTGAATACAACAAGACAAGGCAGTTTGCAATTACACAGGAAATTATTGAGGTTGTTTCCGGAGCAAATGCTCAAGCCGGTTAAAATTTATACCAATAAGCAAAAAATACTGCATTGAATTATGCAGTATTTTTTATTACATATGTTTTTCAATAAAAGCTTTATTTTCAGCAGCTAATAAAGGGCTAAGCGAGGTAAAATTTTGCATTGAAACCGAATTTGAAGCAGCCGGAATATTTTGACCTGCAGTAGCAAGTTCAGCTTGCTTTTTGGCAGCAGCTTTTGCTTTAAATTTTGCATCGGACTTTGCTGTCATATGTGCATTAAGAGCAGGAACACCCAGCCCTAATACTAATCCTGAATACAGATAACCTATTACCTGCGAAATATTCAAAACATTTAGCTTACCTTTTAATGATTTTTGAACATCAACAGGAAGTGTCTTAACAAGTTTCATAAGCTCTTTAAATGTTAAAGCTCTACCGTCTTTGATAACATCTTTTCCATGTGCTCTAAGCTCAGAGAGAAGGACTTCATCTCTTGATTTTAGTGTAGAGTTTTTCAACCAGCTCCAGAAGTTTTTGCCATCGCCTTCTTTAATATTAATAAGAGATTTTGATTTATCGAGAAGTTTTGCACTGCCTTTTGAAACTAAAGCACCTAGTACAAGAAGATTCAAAAATCCGAGAGAGTCTTTAACAGCAGATTCACGAAGTTCATCCTTGTCGCGTGCAGCAACAAGACGTGAAGCTATTGTCATACCGTAAACGAGTTTAAGCTGATCCATCGTCGGAAGCATCCCTTTAAACTGAATTTTACTCAAGAATTCGGAAGGTCTTGTTGTAATTGTAGATAAAGCCCCGAGTGCAAATACGGCAGCAGCTGCCAGTTTCAAGACTTTAAAGTTAGCAGAATGGTCTTCTTCTCTGCCTTCAACCCCGACAAAACCGGTCTGACCGGTTTTCTTGTATGTTAGATACTTATTAATTGGCTGGGTTGACATACCAATAGCGGTTGCAATACCAAGACCAATTATTGAACGTTTCAAATTCATTGATTTTAAGGCTTTTACAAAAGAATTTGAATCAACATCAACAGACGAATTAAAGACATTTTCAATATCTTTTTTCAAGAATACTTTTGAAACATTATGAAGATTTTCAATAAATGTCGTAAGAGTATTGCAGGCTTTTTTGTCAACTTTGCCGTCTTTAAAGAATTCCAATTTTACATTCTTTTCGCCGCCAGTAGAAGAAATAATAAGGTTTTTGATATAAGTTAAGGACTCTTTATCAATTCTGTCTTTTTTACCGTTTTTCAAAAGATCTTCCAATTTATCAATAACAAGAGCCTTCTCCTTATCCGGAATACTTACCCAGCCATCAACAGCAGTTTTATCAGACGGGTTGTAGACTTTAACATTATCAAGAATATTTTTCAGATAATATCTGACAGAATCCGCCTCACCACTCGGAATATTTCTTAAAGCATCTTGTCTGTAACGGGCAAGAATATCAGTTGTAATATTATCAGCAAACAATTTATCAGCTCTTAAATTTGCATTTGCATACTTTCTGTTAAGCATTGTTGCAACCAGCATACCGCCAAGAGTACCGTAAACACCAACGAGTGAATGATTGATTGTTCCCATTGATTCACGTCTTGCAGTTTCAATGCCGGCATCTGCTCCACGCTTATGAAAATCGTATGTTGTTCTAGGAATAACCATTGAACATAAATCAACCGAATTTGCACCGATTGCCTGATTAGTATCAAGAAAACGTAATACCAGAGTTGCACCGGTTGCAAGTGTTTCTGCAGCACCGGTAAAATTCGGAACCGATTTTTTAATTTCATTATTTAAATTAGATTGTTGTAAAATTTGCGGGGTTATATGTGAAACGTTCATATCAATTATTTCCTTTGCGAATTCAAAAATGCTTCAAAAGCCGGAGGCTTAATTTCTGACAGAGCAGCTAAGTTACCCTGTCCGAATGCTGCACTGTATGACGTTCGTCCGCCAGCTGCCTCTTTTTTAGCAGCATTCAATTTCGCAAGTTTTGCCTGTTCCTTTTTGTTAGTCTGGGTTCTCGTATAAAGCGGAATAAATAAACCTAAAGAAAGTAATGAGAACGCAAGGTTACCGAGCTGGCAGTATGTTCTCAAGAGTTTACCGGAATGGGTTGCCAGTTCATCAGAAGATTTGAGAGATGTATGTTTAACCCAGTTCCAGAATTTTTTAAGAATATTTGTATCTTTATCAAGAACTTTGTGTCTGTTAAGGAGAGTAACTCTTAAAGAGTCATCACCTTTCCTGACAGCTTTATTATCATAATACGATTCAATTCCCGATGCAATAGCTTTTGCTGCATAATCACCGAGGAAATAAAAACTTGCAAATGTTGCAATATCACGGATTGTAGCTTCACGGAGCTCATTAGCATCCTCAGAAGCCCCCATCCTGCTTGCAAAAGTTGCTGTTGAAATTAACCTTGCCTGATCCATAGACGGGAAAATGCCTTTAAATTGAACTATATCTCTAAGCATACCAAGACTAGGCATTTTCATAATTGAGAGCATAGAAACACCAATCATTGAACCGATTGAAATAAATTTCTGCTTAACCAATTTTGCCTTATCTTCTTTAGATAGCACAGCATCCTGTTTATTCTGGAAATCTGCAGACATTGGAGCACCTTTACGTCCTGAAAGTTTCCAGGTAATCCATCTGTTAATCGGCTGCATATATATTGCCAGCGGAAGAATTACGGCAAGTCCTGCAAGGCTTTTTGCATTAACCATTTTACCGGCTTTTTTAAAGTATTCACTCAATTTTGACGGGTCTGTTATATTTTCTTTATAAATACCTCTCAAAGTTTTGACAGTATCGTCACAGAGTGACTGCAAATTATTTGAAAAATATTTTCCGTTATCGTTTTTAAATCTTATATTCTCTGTTATGTGAGTTTTTTCGGCAATTTTTTCATAAACCGCTTTTAATTCTTTCTTATCAAAATCCTTTGCGGTTGTAAGATTTTTAAGCCTTGTGATTATTTCTTCATAAGAAGATTTATCAGCACTTAAAAGATTTTCAAAACTGTTAACTTTACTACCGTCGAGCCCTTCAAGATTATTGAGCATATCTCTGAAAGTTTGTTCTATACGTTTATCAACAGAAGCAGAGGCATCAGTAGCTGAGTAAAAATTACTTATTTTCTTTAACGCTTCTGTATTAGACCAGTTATGAACGAAATCTGCACTTTGGAATTTACCTTTGAGTAAAGGCTTTTGCAGAAGTTTAGCGGCACCCATAACTATAAAACTCGGAAGAATACAATTTACAAGCAATCCGGACCCTTCACGTCTTAATGCCTCAAACCCGGCAAAAAAGTTTAACTGTTTTTTCTTTTTATTGCCGTTTTCATCTTTTTGTTCCGGTACAACAACCGTTTCAACAATAGTACGCGGAAAAATTGCCGTAGATAAGTCCAGAACAGAAACATTAACCATAGGTTCTTTTTCGCAAGCCTGTACAAGCTTTATAGCTACATCGCCCAGACCTTTAAAACTCGGCTGAGAACTTGAATGTTTCGGGGAATATTGTTTTTTATCTACACTTACACTAATCTTATCAATCATAACAATTATAAACTCTGTCTGGTTTGTTGTTTTTTGTACACTTAATTATAACAACACTACAC
>JADIND010000179.1 GCA_017694215.1 Candidatus Scatousia excrementipullorum
TTATTATTGTTTGTTAAAATCTTTAACGAAATCCTTATTTATTCTAACATAACCAAATCTTATGGCAAATCGTTTTACAAAAAGTAAAAATGTATTTAATGGAAATATATTTGTGTTAATATCAATTCAGGATTAAGGATGAACAGATATTTTTACAGCTCAATATATAAAACACGCTACTGTTTAAATAAAACAGCTAATACTTTATGTTTATTTAAGGAAACGAAGGATGGCAGAGAAATTCCTGTTGCTGGAAAAGTTTATGAAAACACAAAGTCCGGTCTGGAAACTATTAAACGTTTTATTGTTAATGACGACGAACTAATATTGCCGACAACAACAATTTACCGCAGAGATAACCATCCTGTAGCGTTTAAGTTGCATAAAAACTTCGGATATGATATTTACGGAACTCTTATGAACGGCAGGGTTGTTTCTGTTTTACGTAACAATACTTTTCATATGATACCCACTTCCGGTCAAGAGGCTGTTCCTATGGTAAAAAGGTTAACCGGAAAACTACAGGAATATTATTATAGAATTAAAAAATAACGATTAATATTATTTCGGGGAGTATAAAAAACGGTTTAGCCGGCTTTTTGTATCTTATATAAAATTTGTTCAAATACCTCGGATTGTAAGTTGTTATCTGCCAAAATTTGAAAGCATTTATTGACAAGATTATTTAAATCTGCTTTAGCTTTTTCAAGTCCATATAGTGTTGTGTAAGTAAGTTTGCCGGCTTCTTTATCTTTACCCATGGTTTTACCCATTTCTTCAAAGGTGGAAGTTTCATCCAGAATATCATCAGCAATCTGGAAGGCTACTCCCATAGCCTGACCGAATTCTGTTATTTCTTCAATTTCTTTTTCTGTTGCATTAGCAATAATTGCACCGGTTCTAAGTGCAAGTTTAAACAAATCAGCGGTTTTATGGGTATGGATGTAGTCTAATGTATCTGCTTTTTCTCCCTTAACATTTCCTTTTTCGCTTTCAATATCAATAACCTGACCTGCGATTACGCCGAATGCACCTGCTGCATGGAAATATTCTTCAAGAATTCTTATAAGTTTTTCGGCACCGAGATTTTTCGAATTTTTCACAATAATTTGCGGAGCAAAAGTCAGTAAAGCATCTCCGGCAAGGACGGCGTTAGCTTCTCCGAAAACTTTATGATTGGTCGGTTTGCCTCTTCTGAAATTGTCATTATCCATACATGGTAAATCATCATGAATTAATGTTTGAGCATGGAGCATTTCAATAGCACAGGCGGCAGGGATTGCGTCTTCATAATTCCCGCCGAACATTCTGCATGTTTCAAGACACATAACCGGACGAAGTCTTTTACCGGGAAGTGTGACGGTATATTTCATGGCTTTGAAAATATCTTCCGGATATTGAATTATCATAAATTCGTCAAGTTTTTTGTCAACTAATTCTATATAATCACTCATTTGCATTGTTTTCGAATTCCTTATAAATGTTTTGTTTAAGAGTGTTTCGTGCACTCTGTCGTTTCCTTGTACTTATTTTTGCCATTGTTCTGTTATGGACAATTTTTTTTGAGTATTCTTCTTTTTTACCTTCGTATTTGATTTTTTCTTTATATTCTTTTGCTTCTTCAACAAAAGCAAGATAGCTTTCATAGCGAGTCTTGTCTATTTTATCAATATTAGCCAGTACGCTGCATCCGTCTTCGTTTATATGCAGGCAGTCTGAATATTTGCATTCGTCTCTGTATTGTGCAATTTCTTCAAATAATAAGTCAACATCGGCAGGAAGTATAAAATCGAATTTTATATTGCTGAAACCCGGAGTGTCAACAATTCTTGAGGTATTATTTATGTTAATAATTTCGCAGTGGCGGGTTGTATGTGTGCCGCGTTGAGTTTTTTCACTGACCTGTTTGGTTCGAAGTTTTAAATCGGGATTAATTGCATTTATCAAACTTGATTTTCCAACCCCTGAATTACCGCAGAGTACACTTATTTTCCCTTCCAGTACCTTTTCAAAAACTTTTATTCCGCAATGTTCTGTAGCTGACGTGTAAACAGTTTTATAGCCAAGTTTTTCATAAATCTTTTTTATATCAGATTTAATATGTTTATCCCATTTCAAGTCTTCTTTATTAAAACAAAGAACCGTGGGGATTTTATAGTATTTTGCCAGTGCAATATATCTGTTAAGCTGATGCAGGTCAAGATCGGGTTCTTTTAACGCAGAAACAATAATAATCTGGTCGATATTAGCAACACTTGGCCGTTTTATATAATTTTTCCTCGGCAGAATTTTTGTAATATGTCCGTTGTCAAATTCGACATAATCACCGACAAGAATTTTTTCTTTTTGTTTTTTTAATACTTCGCGGATTTTGCATTCAAAAATTTCTTCGCCCGAAGCAGCATAATAAAAATCTGAGTGAATTTTATAAATTTGACCCTGTACCATTGCAGAATTATTTTAACATAAAAAGATAACAGGCAAAAATTTCTCACAAACCACCTGTTTATTTGTATTGATGGGTGCGGATTAATTAAAAATTTTAAATTATTTTACTTTATATATAAAACAAAATATAATAATTATATGAAAAGATTTTTAATGGTATGTTTTGTATTAATGGTTGCTCAGAGTGCTTTTGCACTTGATATTGTGTATCCTAAAAAAAATAATGTCGTGATTAATGCAAAATCTTCTTTTCTTATCGGTTCTGCAGATCCGAAAAAAGAACTTACTGTAAACGGTGTAAAAGTTGATGTCCACCCGTCGGGCGGTTTTGCATATGTTGTTCCGCTAAATGTCGGAAAAAATACATTTACGATAATTTCAGGCAAAGAAAAACTTATTTATGATATTACAAAGCCTGCCCCTGCGGCTTCCGGAAAGCCTGCTGCACCCGCCGCTATCAGCGAATACGAAAATTTAAAATATGCAATAGTAGTGAATGAAAATTCCCCGCTTCGCTCTACTGCAGTCAGTTCCGGAATAAATAGAATTGCACATCTTCAAAAAAATATGCCGCTTGTTTTGGACGGTGAAAAGGGAAGTTTTTACAGAGTAATTCTCGGCAGTATGAAAACCGGCTGGATTGCAAAGTCCGATGTAAAAATTTCCGATTCAGGAGAATCACTTGCCGAATTAAAAGGATATGAAACTCTTGATACACCGGAATTTAATATTTATGTTTTCCATTTAAATACAATGGTTCCGTTTGAACTTGCGGAAGGTAATCCGTTTGTAGTAAAACTTTTTAATGTTGAGAATAATCCGGAAAATACCTATGAGTTGAAAATTCCTGTTCAGAAATTATACGGATATAGCGGAAGATTCAGCGGAACGGATTTTATATTAAAGATGAGAAAAGTCCCGCCGGTTGATAAGACTTCTCCGTTGAGAGGAATTAATATTACAATAGATGCCGGACATGGCGGAAATGAATCCGGTGCAATAGGCTGCCTCGGTAATCTTGAAAAAAATACAAATCTTGAATTTGCACGGCTGTTAGCTCAGGAATTATCTCATCGCGGGGCAAATGTTTCCATGACAAGAAACGATGATACTGCTGTAGGTTTGAGCGAAAGAGTTGATTTCGCAAACGAAGAAGATTCTATGATTTTAATCAGTCTGCACGGAAATGCTCTGCCAGACGGTGCTGACCCGATAGCTAATAACGGAACTGAAATTTACTATTATTATAATCAGGCAAAACCGCTTGCAGACTCTATATTGCAAGAAATAGTCTCACAGACGGGTATGAACGATCATAAGGTTCGCCAATCAAGTCTTGCTCTTGTAAGAAATACAAATGCACTAAGTATTTTAATTGAACTTGGTTATGTTATTAATCCATCAGATAACGCTAAACTTGTGGATAAGGAGTTTCAAAAAAAGACGGCTGAGGCTATTTCTGACGGTATAGAAAATTTCCTTAAACAATAAAAAACGGACGGGATAATAATACCGTCCGTTTTTATAAGAAATTTAATTCTAATCAGGCATTTTTGATGTAATTGAGTAATGTTCTTACACCAACTCCGGTTGCACCCGCAATGAATTCTTTTTGCGGTTTTTCAAGAAAAGCTGTTCCCGCAACATCAAGGTGACACCATTTCACACCTTCTACAAATTCCTTTAAAAACACACCTGCCGTTGAAGCTCCGCCGTATCTTGAACCTGTATTTTTCATATCTGCAATTTCTGATTTCAGGCTGTCTTTGTATTCAGGAAACATCGGAAGCTGCCAGAAAGTTTCTCCGCTGTCTTTTGCCGTTCTGATTAACCTTGAAATCATATCTTCATCATTGCCCATAATTCCTGATGCAATGGTTCCGAGTGCAACCATACAGGCTCCGGTGAGAGTTGCGATATCAATAACTTCATCAACTCCGAGTTCGCAGGCATAACACAGGGCATCAGCAAGCGTTAATCTTCCTTCCGCATCCGTATTGTCAACTTCAATAGTTTTGCCGTTCTTTGCTGTCAAAATATCTCCCGGTTTATAAGAACTTCCGGACGGCATATTTTCGCATGCTGCAATAATTCCGTGAACTTCCATATCAGGTTTTAATTCGGATAAAGCTCTCATAACTCCGAGAATACAGGCTGCTCCCGACATATCATCACGCATTGTAAGCATTGATGAAGCCGGTTTTATATCAAGTCCGCCGCTGTCAAAACATATACCTTTTCCGATAATTGCTATTCTTTTTTTAGGGTTTCTGCCGGTATATTTCATATGTATGAATTTTGGCGGCTGAACACTGCCTTTCCCGACTGCGAGATAAGCACCCATTCCCATTCTTTCGATTTCTTCTTTATCAAAGATTTTTGTGGTGATTCCATCGAGATTAGAGGCGATTTCTGCAAGTTTTGACGGTGTTGCGTATGCAGCAGGTTCATTTGCAAGATCTCTTGTAAATTTCATGGCCTCACCGAATATAATACCTTCTTTAACATCGGCTTCAGAGAATTTTGCAAAAGTTACTTTCGCAACTCTTTTTGCTTTTTCATTTTTATATTTGTCAAAGGCATAATCTGCGATTAAGGCTCCGATGGCTGCAGATTTTCCGTAATCGCAGTTTACGTCAAAATCAAAACATACATCCTGTGCTTGAATTTGCTGTAGTTTTTTTATAGCTTTAGCTACGGCTTGTCTCATTTTATTTGAATCAAATTCTTCTTTTTTGCCGAATCCGACAACAAGAATTTTGTCTGCAGGAATTTTCCCTAACGTATGCATAAGATATGTTTGACCAAATTTGCCTTCAAAATGATCTTTTTCAACGGCATAAGTATTTGCTAATTCCTGAGAAGTTTTTTCGTTTTCAAATTTGTTAATAACCAGAACTTCGCATGGTGTATCTTTTACATTGTCCGATACTTTAATTTCCATAAATATCTCTCCTTTTTACAAGTGAATTATAGCATTATTTTTATAGTTTGTAAATTTATTTTAAGCTGTAACAAATTTTAGTTTTCACAACTTTTGAAAATTATATGCAGATTTGTGACTATCCAAATTGGTTAATAAATAATAATTATTGCAGAAATATGGCAGTAAACCGCTTAAGTTTTCAAGGATTATTGTATTGTGATCCGAAAACCAGAATGCCTTTGGAC
>JADIND010000180.1 GCA_017694215.1 Candidatus Scatousia excrementipullorum
ATTCAGAAGCTAAAGAACTGGAATCAAAATATGTTTATAATATTGCAAGAGCATTTGACAGATTGCATCTCAATCTGAAAACAAGTTATCCTGAAAGGACTCCGGGAAGAAGAATAACTTCTAATATTGACGTAATAAAAACCAGGTTAAGAGAAGATATTTCCCGTCCTCTGTTTACAAATGCCTACAATGCCGATTTAAAAATTAAAGGGGAACCGAAACTTCCGGTTGTAATAAGCAAAGCACACTGCGAAATACTCGACGGTTACATGTCAGGTATCAGGCAGAAAATTCCTATGTATTACAGAGAAGCCCGTAAACGTCTGAAAGATGACGATTATATAATCGGATTTATCAAAAAATCACAGGAATACCAGAATCGGGAAGATAAAACTATCTCAAAAAAAGAAATTAAAGCAATGCGAGAATTAATAAAAACCAGATTGATAACATATGAAGCAGAAGATTTGGGTACAATAACAACCGCTCACGAATTATTAAAACTAACAATAAAAAAATACGGAGAAAAAGTTTAACTTACCCCGGAAGATTTAATTATTACAACATTTTCAACATGATAAGTGTAGCAAAACATATCGAAAGGCTGTATACTCTCAATGCTGCAGCCTTTTTCGCATAAATATTTCAAATCTCTAGCTAATGTTGCAGGATTGCAGCTTACATAAATTATCTTCCCTTTTGAAAGCTCTAAAACTTTATCCAAAGATTCTTTACTGCAGCCTTTTCTCGGAGGGTCAAGAATTATCACGTCAAATTTCCGTTTTGTTTTTTTACAAAATATTGCAGTATCTTCGTTGTAAAGTTCAACATTATGAATATCATTAATTTCAAGAACATCTTTTGCTTTTTCGATTGACTCTGCATTTTCCTCAACAGAAACTACTTTTCCTGCAACATCGGAAACTATAATACCGAAAGTTGCGATTCCTGCATATGCATCCAGTATTGTCGGATTGTCAAAATTATCTTTAATATATCTTCTCACGTACGCAAATATATTTTCAGCACTTTTAGGGTTAATCTGAAAGAATGTATTTGCACCTATTCTGAATGTTTTATCCAGAATTTTTTCTTTCACAAAATCTTTCCCGCAGACACATTCAGTGTCATCAGAAAGAATTACGTTTGTTCTTTTTGTATTGAAGTTTACGCACACGCCTGTAACCTGTTTAAATTCTGCAAAAATTTCATTACAAAAATCCTTCAATCGCGGAAAAACTTTCTTTGAGTTAACCACAAGCACTACAAGAACCGTATTGTTATATGCTGAAACTCTTAACACAACATGCCGCAAATCGCCGGCATGTTTTTTTTCGTTGTAACCTGAAATTCCAAAGTCAAAACATTTTATGCGAATAAATTCAATAATATCATCACATATCCGAGGCTGAATAGGACAGTGCTTAATATTGACAATTTCGTGGGTGTTAGGCTTGTAATACCCCGCAAGGATTCTTCTTGAAACTTTTGTCTGTGAAACCGGATACTGAACCTTGTGACGATAAGCGATGATTTCAGGACTGGAAACTGTTTTGTGAATATCAATATCAAAACCGCCGATTGAACGCATTGCATCCTCTACCATCCTGCGTTTAAGCTCAAGCTGGTAATCATAGTCTATAAATTGAAGCTGACAGGCCCCGCACACCTTTTGCAAAGCACAAAAAGGTTCAACTCTGTGAGGAGAAGGTTTAATAATTTCAAGAATTTTTGCATTTGCATAATTTTTAGAAACCTTTGTAACCTTGACTTTAAGTTCATCTTCCGGGCAGGCATTTTCCACAAAAATTACAAACCCGTCAACACGTGCAATACCTGTTCCGAGATTAGAGAGTTTTTCAATACGTACAACCAATTCATCATTGATATTCATACAAAAATTATAGCATAAATTCTACGGAAGATTCTTGAAATAGTCAGGATCTGTTAATGCAGGATAGGCGATAACATACATCTATTAATCTAAATGTTTTTATTTTCATGCATAACCTCCATATTATACCTAATGAGATATAGCAAATTAACTATAATCAATTTGTCATATCTTATTAAAATTATTGAAGTTGAAAAAAGACTTCCTGACGGATTTAAATTAATTGATGATTGATTAACTTGACAATATCACTTTTGACAGCTAAATTATATCTATAATTTAGGAGAAGTTTATGAATGATTTTTTTACTGCACTTTCTGAATTTTGGAACAATCTTAAAATTTTCAGACGGCATTCAAAATATTATTCAAAGATAGCAGTGACAATTCTTTTGCTTGACGGATTTTATTACACAATGTTCATATTATCGCAGAGTCAGACAGAAGAAGGGGTTGCAAAATATGTATTTATTTTACTTGGAATACTATTATGCATTGTGGTATTCGGAATTTATTGTTTTGCCGGAGCAATAAGCCACATGATAAAAATAAGCCGCAAACAATTCGACATGACAAGATTAAACAAACATCTTATTATTTATGACCTTATTTATATAGCCGTAATCATAGCAGAACCGATACTTAGAAAAATTTTTATAAAACAATAAAAGAAAACCTGTTGACAGCAAAAATTTTTTTGATACTATAATAAATGTCGAAAGACAAACCCCAAGGGGTGAGGGCGTTTAGCTCAGTTGCCCGGCGAAGTCGGAGACGTAGTGTTATTCATATAATAGGCTCTACCGACTGAGCGAATTACAGAGTTGATAATTTAATAAGTATTTGAGGGCGTTTAGCTCAGTTGGTAGAGCGTCTCCCTTACAAGGAGAGGGTCAGAAGTTCGAGTCTTCTAACGCCCAAATAAAAGGAGTAACACTGGTTGCTCCTTTTTTTATAAATTACAAGGGCAACATAATATATACGGGGCGTTGGCGCAGTTGGTAGCGCGTGACACTGGCAGTGTCAAGGCCAGGGGTTCGAATCCCCTACGCTCCATTTTATTTAACTAAAATCACATGACACCAATTCTTATAAAAAATTTCATAAAATACATTTTATCAATACTGGGTTATAAATTTGTAAAACGAGTAGGTTTTAAAATAATACTTAGAAAGAAAACCAAACTTGAAAAATTATTGGAAAACATATACAACCCTAATCTTTCATTTGAAGAGAAGAAATATATTATTGAACAGCAATTTGAAAAGTACGCAGGTTACAAGCCAAACATTGATAACCCGAGAACTTTCAATGAAAAATTGCAATGGCTGAAACTCTATAACAAGCAACAGCTAAATATCTACGGTGACAAATATCTTGTCAGAAAATATATAAAGGAAACAATAGGAGAAGAATATCTTGTGCCTCTTCTTGGAGTTTGGAATACTCCGAATGAAATTGATTTCAGCAAACTGCCGGAACAATTTGTCCTGAAAGTTAACTGGGGCAGCGGACAAAATATTATCGTCAAAGATAAATCTAAACTGAATAAAAGAGAAGCAAAAACAAAGTTAAAAGAATGGCTGAATCCCAAAATGTGTCATTACTATCATTCTTTTGAAACGAGTTATAAAGATATTAACCCTAAAATAATATGTGAAAAATTCATAGACAGCAATGATAAAAATTTAACATGTTACAAAATTTTCAATTTCAATAAAAAACCATATCTGATTCAAGCTGTATTTGACGACAAAACACCTTATGAAACTATAAATTATTACGATTTAAACTGGAACAAATTAAACTTACGCCAGAATTTTCCAAACAGTGATATAGAACATCAAAAACCGCAACAATTAGAATTGATGCTTGAATTAGCGGAAAAACTGGCTCAAAACTTCCCGTACTTTGTCCGGACGGATTTTTTCACTATTGATAACAAAATATATTTTAGTGAACTGACATTCTTTTCAGATAACGGTATGGCACCGTTTGAACCTGCAGAATGGGATTACAAACTCGGCGAACTTATTAATTTGCCGGAAATTGATAAAGAAAAATCTAATAAATAAAAGAATTTATCTCTCAGTTTACACTAGATATGCACAATAATGTCATGCTGAACTTGTTTCAGCATCTCTCAACAAGACCCTGAAACGGATTTAGAGTGACTATTTCGATATTGTTTGGTGTAAACTTGTATATAATTCCCTGAATAAATATATTGAAAAATAAGAATTATTGTTTATAATAAAAATAATAAATCAATTTTTGGAGAAAGTATGAAAACACAGACTACAA
>JADIND010000181.1 GCA_017694215.1 Candidatus Scatousia excrementipullorum
GCTTCTGAATAATGAGGACCGTAGAGCATGATAAGTTCAAGATGCTGTTTATTTTCTTTTTTACCCGGTTGTCCTTTATGTATAAATCTCATTTGAAAATCAGAGTAAGTGCTGCTTCTTGGTTTAGAAATCTCTGCTTTTTGTAAAAATGATCCAAGCGGTGCTAAATCTTCTGTTGTGATACCGCGTTGTCTGATTTCAAGATCAGGAAATTTTTCAATTTTTAATGTGTCAGGATTCTTCACTTTTAATTCGGCAATTTCATAACCTTCTTCCCCCATTGTATCAATGAATTTTTTAAATGTTCCGATATCGTGCTGGTTTGGCCAGTAGACAGTTCCTCTTATCAAATCCTGAACATAGCCCTGTCTTGAATATTTATCAATATATGAATGCAATGTTTTTACCGGATGTTTGCTGTTGTAAACTTCATCATAAGTAATACCGAGATCTGCTAGCTTTTCACAGACTTTTTTTAGTGCTTTATGGAAATTCATTGCACGGGCTCTTACCGTCGGTTCGGCAAACAAATAACTTTGTTCGATTGCGTCTTCAAGTGTATAAACAGCTTTTTTGTTTATTGAACCGCTGAATGAAACAGTGTCTTTTTCTAATGTTTTATTGTATTTAGGCTGTACAATTCGGTTATTATCATTATTATTTTTATTTGCTGGATTAAGTATTTGCAAATTGTGCATTACCGGTAAAATATTCATAAAAAACCTTCTTTCTTTAATACATAATCAATAAAGCACCTGAATATAAAAAATTAACACAATTTGGACTAAATTTTTGTAATCGTAACATAAATTTACAAAGAGCGTTCTTTGTATATTTATTTTGTTTGTATTATCATGTAAGGGTATTATAGTATTAAGTAATAGCATATAAACAAGGAGGTTAGGTAAAATTATGCCAGGAAAAACTATAACGGTTGATGGTAACTACGCTGCCGCACATATTGCTTATGCGATGAGCGAAGTATCAGCAATTTACCCTATCACTCCGTCATCTACAATGGGTGAATGGATTGATGAATGGGCTTCCCAGGGTAAGAAAAATATCTGGGGAAAAACTGTCAGAGTTGCCGAAATGCAATCAGAAGCCGGTGCTGCAGGTGCAGTTCATGGTTCATTGGCTGCAGGTTCTTTGACTTCTACTTACACAGCATCACAAGGGTTGCTTTTGATGATTCCTGTTATGCACAAAATGGCCGGTGAAATGCTTCCGCATGTAATTCACGTTGCCGCTCGTGCTATAGCAGCTCAATCTCTTGCAATTTTTGGTGATCATTCAGATGTTATGGGCTGCCGTAACACAGGTTATGCAATGCTCGCAGCTAATTCAGTTCAGGAAGAAATGGATTTGGCTCTTGTTGCTCACTTAGCAACTTACAAAGCTAAAGTTCCGTTCTTGCAGTTCTTCGACGGATTCAGAACTTCTCATGAAGTACACAAAATCGAAGAAATTTCTTATGAAGATATTGCTAAATTAGTTGAACCTAAATATATTGAAGAATTCAGAAACAGAGCTATGAGACCGGAAGCTCCTATTTGTAAAGTAGGTGCTCAGAATACTGATGTTTACTTCCAGGGTCGTGAAACTGTTAACAAATACTATGATGCAGTTCCTGATATCGTTCAGGAATATATGGATAAAGTTGCTTCCGTAACAGGCAGACAATATCATCCGTTCGATTATGTCGGTGCTCCTGATGCTACTGATGTTATCGTTGCTATGGGTTCAGGTTGTGAAACTATTGAAGAAACTATCGAATACCTTAACGCTAAACGCGGTACAAAATACGGTTTGGTTAAGGTTAGATTATACAGACCGTTTGATGTTAAACGTTTCATCGCGGCACTTCCTTCAACAGTTAAACGTATTACAGTTCTTGACAGAACTAAAGAACCTGGTTCTATCGGTGAACCTTTATATCTTGATGTTGTTGCAGCATTGGAAGGCAAAAACATCAGAATTATCGGCGGACGTTACGGTTTGGCTTCAAAAGAATTCACTCCGTCAATGGTTCTCGCTGTTTACAAACATGCTGAAAATAACGGATTCCATGGATTTACAGTTGGTATTGAAGATGACGTAACGGAAAAATCTTTAACCGTTGTTGATCATATCGTTACCGAACCTGAAGGTACTACAAACTGTATGTTCTGGGGCTTGGGTTCTGACGGTACCGTTGGTGCTAACAAAAACTCAATTAAAATTATCGGTCAATATACAAACAAAGATGCTCAGGCATACTTTGCTTATGACTCTAAAAAATCATTCGGTGTAACTGTTTCTCACTTGAGATTCGGCGACAAACCGATTAAATCAACATACCTTATCACAGCTCCTGACTTTGTATCATGCTCTGCTCATGCATACATTGGCAGATATGATTTATTGAAAGGTATTAAAGAAGGCGGAACATTCCTCCTTAATAGCCCTTGGTCAAAAGAAGAAGCTTTCTCTCACTTAACAAGAGATATGCAGAAAACTATCATTGATAAGAAAATCAAATTCTACAATGTAGATGCTGAAGCTCTTATTGAACAACAACCGGGCTTGAGAGGTAAAGGTGCTAACACTGTTATGATGGTTGCATACTTTAAAGTTTCAGGAATTATTCCGTTTGAACAGGCTCTTGAAGGTATGAGAGAAATGACTAAGAAAACCTTCAAGAAAAAAGGCGACGATGTTGTTAACATGAATTTAGCATTGATTGATGCTGCTGTTAACGCAACAGAAGAAGTTGTTGTTCCTGCTTCTTTAGATGGCGTTGCTTGTGCTGAAGATGTTAAATTGATTTCTGATGATGCATCAGATTTTGCTAAGAAAATTATTGAACCTTCAATGAGACAAAAAGGCGACGATATTCCGGTTTCAGCTATGTCTATCGATGGTGTAATTCCTACCGGTACGGCTTGTCTTGAAAAACGCGGTATCGCTCCTCGTGTTCCTAAATGGAATTCTGAATTTTGTATTCAGTGCGGTATATGTGCTTCTGCTTGTCCGCATGCAGCTATCAGAACTAAATTGATTGAAAAGGAAAATCTTAAAGATGCTCCTGCTTCATTCAAAACAGTTCCGGCAAAACCTGCTGCAGCTGATGAAGAATTCAAAGTACAGGTTTACTGCAAAGATTGTACAGGATGCGGTGTATGTATTGATCAGTGTCCGATGGCTAAAAATCCGGAAAAAGCTGCACTCACCTGGTCTTCTATTGAAAAAGAAGAAGCTGCAGGCGAAATGGCTAACGAAGAATTCTTTGATGCATTGCCTGACAACGTAATGGGCAGAAACACCACAAAAACTATAAAAGGTGCAATGCTTAGAAAACCGTTGTTTGAATTCTCAGGAGCTTGTGCCGGATGCGGTGAAACACCTTATGTTAAACTCGTATCACAGTTGTTTGGTGAAAATGCAATCGTTGCTAACGCAACCGGATGTTCATCAATCTACTCAGGTACATTCCCTACAATTCCTTACACAACTAACAAAGACGGAAGAGGTCCGGCTTGGGCTAACTCCTTATTTGAAGATAACGCTGAATTCGGTTTTGGTATGAGATTGGCAGTTGATCAAAACAGAGATACTTTGAAAACTTATGTTGAAAAAGTTCTTCAAAATGAAAAAACTCCTGCTGACCTGAAAGAAGCTCTTGAAGCTGCTATGGCTCACTTCGATAATTCAAAAACCGAAGAAGCTGTTGCAGCTCAGGAAAATGCTAAGAAAGTTCTTGCAAAATACGCTGATTGCGGATGTCCTGATTTAGCAAAAGTAAGAGAACTTCAAGACTACTTCACTGATAAATCTGTATGGATTATCGGTGGTGACGGTTGGGCTAACGATATCGGATACGGCGGTATTGACCACGTATTGGCTCAGAACCAGAATGTTAATATTCTTGTTCTTGATACCGAAGTTTACTCAAATACCGGCGGTCAGGCTTCTAAGTCAACTCCTACCGGTGCTGTTGCAAAATTCGCTACAGGCGGTAAGAAAACTTACAAGAAAAACATGGGCTTGATGAGTATGTCTTACGGTTATGTTTACGTTGCATCAGTTGCTTTGGGTGCAGACAGAGCTCAAACTCTTAAAGCATTCCAGGAAGCTGAAGCTTACAACGGACCGTCAATCATCTTTGCTTATGCTCCTTGTATCGCTCACGGTATAGATATGAGCAAAACTCAAACTGAACAGAAACGTGCTGTTGAAGCCGGATACTTCCCGCTTTACAGATACAACCCTGCAAATCCTGAAGCTCCGTTCACATGGGATGCTAAAGACCCTAAAGAGAGCTATCAGGACTTCATCAAGTCTGAAGGCCGTTATAAATCACTGCTTAAAACAAACCCAGAACATGCAGCTGAATTATACGCTCAGGCTGAAGAAGATGCAGCAAAACGTATGGCAGTTTACAAAGCTGTCGGCGAATTGATGAAGTAATTAATTTACTTTAATAAATAGAAGGCGGAATCTTTTGATTCCGCCTTTTGTTATGATAATTTTTTCTGATATTTTCTTAGGATTCTGGTTATATCATTTGAATACTTGTCAAGCAGCTTATTTACGTCATTAATTTCAGAGTCTCTTATAGGGTGTTTATCCGCTCTATGATAATTGTATAAAAACAGATCACCTTTTTGCGGTGATTTGATATTGTCAGTTAAAACAATATCAAATCTTTTATTTTTATATTTGTCTTCAAGTTCAAATGTACATAGCTCCAACTGTTTATTATCAACGTAAAATTTATGAGGTTTAATAGTCAGCTTTTTTGAATCATGCATCTTCATTGCGGCTTCCGGAATCGGGCGGGCTTTATTTTCAACCAGAAGGCTTCCGCTTTGAGTTGAGAGTTTTTTATACTGAGAAAGCAGCATATCAGAAACACCCTTGAAAAACTCACTTATTGTATCAATAAGCCCTATATGTTTTGAATCAATGGGGCGAACATATTTTGAAACTGTTTGTCTTGAGC
>JADIND010000182.1 GCA_017694215.1 Candidatus Scatousia excrementipullorum
CCCTTCATATTATTATCGTCTTTAATCAGATGCCTCTATTTTAACGGCATTGAATCTGAAAGCCTGCAGTGTATCAGAAAAATAATCCGCACTTAAACCGGCTTTAACTTTCAATGAATTCAAAAATTCACGTTTGTCAGAAAGCTGCTCCCAGACTACCGGCAAATACACCGCCTGATAATTTCCGTCACGAATAATTATTCCGTCTTCAAACGGTTTAATTTTTGAGAGTAAATCTTCTTCACCGTCAAAATCAATTTTTTCCGGTGACGATAACAATGAAACCGATATATCTGTATGTTCAAACTCCTGCTGTGTCAGCGGCAGAAAACGCGGGTCTTTAAATGCCGAAGAATGAGCGTTCAAAATTAAATCATCTATCAAAGGTTTATGGGCAATTATTGAGCCGATACACCCTCTTAAATGTCCGTTTATTTCTAAGGTTACAAAAGATGCCCCGGATTGTTCAAATACGCAAGGGTATTCTTTTGAATTTAAATCACCTATACGAAATCCAGACATAATACTTTTTTTACACGTATCTATTACGAAATCGGTAAAGTATTTTTTTATATAACTGTTTTTCTCACCTTCATACAAAAACCAGCTTCCGTATCCGACAACTCTTGATGAATCTCCGGTTTTTGCAGCGGAATTTGTCAGCCCGACACGAATAAGCGAAAAACGGTTATTGTTCGCAAAATTTACGAGTCCGCAAACTCCGACAGCACCGCATGCCTGCTCCGCTTCAAAGTTTTTGATATTCCCTGACTCAATCAACTCTGCACTGTAGCGGTCGATTTTATTACAGTCCCTTTCCGGATAAAAATGGCTTAAATCAGTTGATATTACAAATGATATATTTTTGCTGTCACGATATTTTTCAAGAATTTCCGTAATAACTTTATAGTCCGTACAGCCGTATAAAACCGGAACAATTTTGGCATCTTTAAAGAAATATTTTATTAAAGGGAGCTGCACCTCAATAGAATGTTCCTTTTCAAACGCGAAATTATTTATTTCAAATTCTTTTGCATAATCTTTATTAACGGCACAGTTCCCAATCGGTGTTTCAAATTCATCATAATCACAACTTACACAGCCGAACAATCTTATATAATGCGACGGAGCAAAAACAAAAACAGTTTCGCTTTCCGGATTAAGGTATCTGTAACCGTTTACGGCAAGTCCGCCCGAAAAAATATACCCCGCATGCGGAACGATTATTGCTCTGGAATAATATCCTGATGAGTTTTCAGTTTTGGCGTAAAACTCATCAATCATATCAAATAGTTCCTGCCTTTCAGCCGGATAAAACGTACCCGCAACATTACAATTTTTTATACTCATAATTATTATTCTACCTTTCTTTTTTGTTTTATTAATTGACCTGTTCTATATTTTGAAAGGATAATACGTCAGCATAATATCAGGTTCAAATTTTTGAACTTCTTCTATTCTGAAATTATCCGACAAATTTATGTCATCAACCGTCCTGAAATCAAAGCAGGAACGTCCGTTATTGTCCCCTAGGATTTTCGGAGCGATAAAATGATAGATTTTGTCACTATATTTAAGTGCCGAACCGTTCAGGCGTCCGCCTGCTTCAATAAGTACGCTCATTATTTTCATTTCATATAATTTATTAAATACAAAATCTAAATCAAGATTTACGTTAACAACGGGTGTTTTTATAAATTCAACATTTGTTTTTTCCGGCAGTTGAAATTCTTTTTCACAAAAAACTATTACTCTTTTATTATTATAAATTTTATACTCTTTATTAATCGTTTTAAGATTTCTGTCGAGAATAATATTACACCTGTGTTCCATTAATGGATTATCGGCAATGACGGTTGAGGAAGAAGTAAGCAAAGCATCATATCTGTTTCTGATATTTTTAACTTCTTCTCTTGCCTTTTCCGCAGTAATCCATTTTGAAGAACCGTTGTGAGTTGCAATTTTTCCGTCAAGAGTCGCTGCGGTTTTGATTGCAACAAAAGTTTTATGTTCTGTCATATTTTTTATGAAAACTTCATTCAGTTTTTTGCATTCATCCTCAAGAACTCCCTCAACGACTTCAATACCTGCATTTTTTAGTTTTTTTATTCCGTTTCCGGCAACAACCGGATTCACATCACGCATTCCTATAACTACTTTTTTTATTCTGTATTTAATTATCAAATCCGCACATGGCGGAGTTTTTCCGTAATGAGAACACGGTTCAAGATTAACAATAAGAGTCCCGTCCCGGGTTTCCTCAGGTGATAATTTTACAAGGGCATTTCTTTCCGCATGATTTTCGCCGTATTTTTCATGAAATCCTTCTGAAATTACGTTATTATTTTTATCCAGAACAACACATCCGACAAGCGGATTTGGAGCAGTTTTTCCTTCACCTTGTTTTGCAAGAAATATACACCGTTTCATGTATTCTTCATAGTTCATGGTTGTATTTTAGTATAAAAAATGATATTTTAATACTTGTATAAATAAGTTAAGGAGAGAAAGATGGTAGATTTAAAGTACATCGGGCACAGTGCCTTTGAATTCAAGACAGGCGACAAATCAATTCTTGTTGATCCTCTGGTTTCAATCAACCCTAAATATGATTACAAAGCCGCAAATATTACTGATATATTTATTACCCATGCCCATTCTGATCACGTAGGAGAGGCACAGGAAATAGCAAAAGAAAAGAAAGCTACAATTACTGCGGTTGTAGAGATTGCTCACAAATTAGCGGATAAAAAAGTAAAAACACGTCCTGTAAATTTAGGAAGCTGGCTGAATTATGACTGGGGTCGTGCAATCTTTTTGCCTGCATATCATTCAAGTTCTTTTGAGGACGGAACATATGGCGGAATTGCGGCAAGCATTCTTTTTGATATAGAAGGTGTTAGAATTTTCCACGCCGGCGATACCTGCTTAAATCCTGATTTTAAGGTTTATAAAGAAATATACAGACCGAACATTGCACTCCTTCCTATCGGCGGAACTTACACAATGGATGTTGAGCATGCGGTTGTTGCTGCTGACTGGCTCGGTGCCAAGACTGTAATTCCTATGCATTACAATACATTCCCGGAAATACAGGCTGATTTAAATAAATTCTTGCAGTTAATGCAGGTTAATAATACAAAATGCTGTATTCTTAATCCGGAAGAAATCAAGTAATGATTTTATTCTAAATTAAAAAGAACCCGTTTTATTTAGCGGGTTCTTTTTTTACGTATTCTGTTTCTGATTTTTTATCGGAGGATTTTAAATCTTGTTTTTCGGGTTGGTTTTCTGCTTTTTTTATATTTTTCATTTGGGCTTTGCCGTATTTATTAGCATCAACTGCAGAATAAACGTTTACTGCCATATGTGCAAGTGTACCAGCTATTCCCAGAATAGTACTTCTTGTAAAAGATAAAATTCCGGTCAACAGAACAAGCCCACCTTTGAGTACAAGGTGGTTTAATCCGGTGTCGTTTCTGTCCTGCAAAAACTGTCCCAATCCCGGAATAAGCAGCGAGGCTATTGTATGAGTCGCTGTTCCGCCTTTTTTGAGCGGTGTTACTATTGAATCTTTTATAAAATTTCCGGCTTTTTCTTCTTTTTCATTCCCGAAATTCGGACGGTAATTTGTTGTATGTAAATTAGCATTTATTGCAGAAATCATATTTCATTTCTCCTTTTAACAATTATTTTAAAACACTCAATAATTTTTTTTGCCGTTTTATGTAAAATTTGTTACATATACGGGAGTAAAAATTTGTTGTATAATGCAGCTATGAAAAAGCTTATTGAAAAAGCTAAAAAAAATCATTCACTGACTAAAAACGAACTTATTCAGATTTTAAATAATTCTGAAATTAACAATGAACTTTTTTTTGCAGCAGACGAAGTCAGAAAAGAATTTCTCGGAGATGAAATTCATCTAAGAGCCTTAATAGAATTTTCCAATTATTGCAGATGTAATTGTTTATACTGCGGAATAAGGGCGGACAATTCAGAAGTTGAAAGATACAGACTGGATAAATCAGAAATCTTAGAGCTTGCACAACATGCCGCTAATTCAGGCTACAAAACAATTGTTTTGCAATCGGGAGAGGATTTGACCTTTAATGCGGATTATCTTGCAGAAATTATTGCGGAGATTAAAAAAACGGATGTTGCCGTGACTTTGAGTATAGGCGAACGCAGCTATGAAG
>JADIND010000183.1 GCA_017694215.1 Candidatus Scatousia excrementipullorum
GCATTCAATCCCGTTATATTATATACTAAATGATAACATAAAAAATTGTCAGAGAATTTTTTATATTAATTTTTGTAATTTTTTTTTTACAAAATAGCAAAAAAAATTTTTTTGATGTTTTAAAGCAATAAACGGATTAAAGAGAAAAACGACTTTGAAAAAAATAAAGGAGGACGTCATTATGAGAGAAATCAATAATAATGCAGCCGGATTGAATAAGGCAACATATCCTGTAAAACCAGAACAAAAGAAAGATTCTCAGCCTGTTGCGGAACCTAAAGACGAACAGCCGACAATGACGACCGCCGAAACTCTTTCAAAATCCCCTGAAGCGATAATAGGCCGTTCTCAGGTTATTGATGCAAAATCTAAAGCTTTGCAGTTAAGCGAAGTTGAAAAGGACGTGAATGCTATGATAAAAAATCCTGAAATTGCAAAAGAATATAATAAAATTTTTGATTTGTCGCTGAATGTGCTCACTAAAAAAGGCGACAAAGAAGCCTATGAAAAATCCGCATTGATTGCTGATGCATACTGTAAAGAATTCCATGATGCAGTTTAATAATTGATTTCGTAAACTTACATGACTAATGGTCTTATCCGTAAAATTGTTTGTCGGTTTAAGGAAAATTTATGTATATACGGTAATGTGGACTTTCTGGGTGAAATTTTTAAAGATATAGATATAATCTTTACGCTTTTTAAAGATGCTTTTTATTCTTAAAATTTCTTAGAATGTACAGGTCATCTGGACTTTTTTCTGACCGGAAGCCAGTTCGCTGTTCAGGGTTCCGTAATTTATTTGTGCCGGAGGAACAGGGTTTGAATTTTCATCAAGATAATTGGTTACTATACATTTCAAATCCTGACTGCCGTTTGAAATTTGACCGCCTGAACTGTTGAGGCTGTTAAGGTCGCTGATTACCTGTTCAGCAAGCTGTCTGTGCATTTGTTCCAGTCTGTCAACCCGTTTTGATATTGAGGTTATCTCGCTTTCCAGGCTAGAAACACCTGTGCGTACATCTGAAAGACTGCCGTTTACTTCCGAATCGGAAATGGTGCTAAATTCTCTGGCTTTTTCTGCATTTTCCAGACTTTCGGAAGTTGTTCCTGATATTAATGATGCGGAAAATATCATTCCTACGATTATTACGCATACAACAAGAGTCATAACCAGCATCTTATTCATAAAATTTCTCCTTTTTTGCTAATTATACCATGGCATAATGTTTTCTCTTCCATCAAAAAAATGAAATTTAAAGCAATACGGCTTTTTTGTGCTAACATAATTTATATGGATATAGTATCTAAAAGTCTTAATTCTCTTGAATATGACAGAGTTCTTGAAGAACTTGCAAAATATGCAAAAACAGAACAGAGTCGTGAACTTTGCCTTAATTTGCTGCCGTTTGAAAACAAAGAAAAAATCGTAAATGAACTATTGTTTACAAGAGAAGCTAAACAAATTCTTGATATACCTTCTGATATACCTGTTGAATTTGTTGCCGATATAGCAGCTATACAAAAGAGCTGTGCGGTTAGTTATCTGTCAGAGGCGGAACTTATTGATACAGCTAAAACAATGCGTACTTGCCGTATTGTTAAAAATTTTATGCTTGAAAACACTGTTCCTGACAGTCGTTTGAGAGGACTTGCCGAAGCGTTGGTTTCAGAAAAAGAAGTTGAAGATAAAATTCTGAATACATTTGATTCCGATATGCAGATTAAAAAAGACGCAACCCCTGAATTAAAAGGATTGTTTGCCTCTTTGAGAGAAACCGAAAAAGCCTTAAAAGCAAAAGTTTCCGATTTATTAAATTCTTCTGATTTTACTAAACATCTTCAGGAAACTATTTATACAACCCGTGATGACAGAATTGTTTTTCAGGTAAAAGCATCATCAAAAAGTAAGGTAAAAGGTATTGTACACGATGTCTCCGCAACTAACAAAACCTTTTATATAGAACCTGAAAGCATCGTTCCCGTAAACAACAAAATAAGAGAACTTAATGCTCAAATTCATGCTGAGTTTGTAAGAATTCTGGCTGAACTGACACAACTTGTGAAGTTTCATATAAAAACGATAAAACACAGTGAAGAATTGCTGGCAAAAATTGATTTTCATTTTGCAAAAGCCCGCTATGCCGTGAAAATTCAGGCGTCCGAGCCGGAAATAACACAGACAAAAGAAATTGTTCTGGAAAATATGCGGCATCCTCTTTTAATCGGGGTTGTCGAAAATATAGTTGCTAACAATTTTGAAATCGGTAAGGATTACAGGTCAATAATAATAACCGGTTCAAACACCGGCGGAAAAACCGTTACTTTAAAAACGGTAGGTCTTTTTATACTGCTTGCAAAATCCGGTCTGTTTCTTCCTTGTACAATGGCAAAGATTTATCCTTTTAAACAGGTTTTTGCGGATATCGGAGATGCTCAGAGTATCCAGCAGAGCCTGTCAACATTTTCATCGCATATGACAAATATCATAGATATAGTTAACAAATGCGGCAATGAAACTTTTATTCTTCTGGACGAAATTTGTGCAGGAACTGACCCGCAGGAAGGTGCGGTGCTGGCGAGAGTTATTCTTGAAAATATAACCTCAAAAGGTGCAATGTCAACGGTTACGACTCATTACGGAGAACTCAAGGCTCTTGAATTTTCCAATCCTGACTTTAAAAATGCTTCTGTTGAATTTGATACAACAACATTAAAACCTACATACAGGCTGCTTATCGGAATTCCGGGGCTGAGTAATGCAATCGCTATATCTTCAACTCTCGGATTGTCAAAGGAAATAACCGAAAAAGCAAAAGAAATTCTTATATCCGGCAAAGATAATTCAATTACCTGTCTCTTATACACA
>JADIND010000017.1 GCA_017694215.1 Candidatus Scatousia excrementipullorum
TTAACAATGCAGGTATAACAAGGGACGGACTTTTTATGCGAATGAGCAGCGAAAACTGGGATGCTGTTATTAATACGAATTTGTCAAGTGCTTTTTATGTTTCACAACCGGTTGTTAAAGTTATGATGAAACAGAGAAGCGGAGCAATCGTTAATATGTCCAGTGTTGTCGGAGTTTCCGGCAATGCAGGTCAGGCAAATTATTCAGCTGCAAAAGCCGGACTTATCGGTTTAACAAAAACTCTTGCAAAAGAACTCGGTTCCCGCGGAATAAGAGTTAATGCCGTTGCTCCTGGCTTTATCAACACGGATATGACAAAAGACCTTGATACTTCAAAATTCACTGACTTCATTCCGCTGAAACGCCTCGGTGAACCTGAAGATATCGCTAAAACCGTTAAATTTTTAGCTGTCGACGGCGATTATATCACCGGTCAGGTCATTGAAGTTGACGGCGGTTTGATTATTTAGTCTTAGTTACGAATTTTAACAAAATAGCTGTTTATTTGTAAATTTCTTGCAAAAAAAATTTGTAGCAGATATAATATTATAGAAAATATAGTAATACAATTATTAATATGAGGTAAAGAAGAATGAGTAGTACATTAGAAAAAGTTAAAAAAGTTGTAGTTGACCAGTTAAGCGTTGATGAATCTTTAGTTACTCCGGAAGCAAGCTTTACAGCTGATTTGGGTGCTGATTCATTAGATACTGTTGAATTGGTTATGGCTTTTGAAGAAGAATTCGGCTGCGAAATCCCTGATGAAGAAGCTGAAAAAATTCAGACAGTTCAAGATGCAGTTAACTACATTGATTCACACTCATAGTTGATTGTGATATAAAACATTCAACCGGAGTTAATCTAAACTTTGAAGAATGATATTTTAAAGCGAGGGTGAAAATTGAATATTATTTTCTCCCTCGTATATTTATCACGGAGAATAAAAAGGTAAAAAGATGACTAAAAGAAGAGTAGTAATTACAGGGATGGGTGCCGTTTCGCCTTTTGGAGTAGGCGTTGACAAGTTTTGGCACAACCTTGTTGAGGGAAACAGCGGAATCAGTACTTCCGAATTGATTGATATTTCCAAACACGTTGTTAAAATTTCCGGCGAAGTTAAAAATTTTAACCCTGAAGAATATCTGGATCCTAAAGAAGCTAAGAAGATGGACAGGTTTATTCAATTTGCACTGGTAGCAGCTGATGAAGCCGTTAAGGATGCCAAGCTTGAAGACGTTAAAGATGTAGATCCTTACAGAATCGGTGTTATCGTTAGTGCTGCTGCTGGCGGTTTCAGAACTTTTGAAGACAATCATGTGAGAATTCTTGAAAAAGGCCCGAATAAATGTTCACCGTTTACAATTCCTATGATGATTGTAAACATGGCATCAGGCCGTATTTCTATGAAATATGGATTTAAGGGTGTAAATAAAGTTGTTGTTTCGGCATGTGCAACCGGAACTCACTCTATCGGCGACGCATTCCGTTCTATTCAGTACGGAGATGCTGATATTATGATTACAGGCGGATGCGAATCCACAATATGTGATGTAGGTATCGGTGCATTCACAAGTGCAAGAACCCTTTCCAAACGTAATGATGAGCCGCAAAAAGCTTCACGTCCTTGGGATGTTGACAGAGATGGTTTTGTCATGAGCGAAGGTGCAGGAGTTCTTGTTCTTGAAGAATATGAACATGCCAAAAAACGCGGTGCAAAAATTTACGCAGAAGTTGTCGGCTACGGTCAGACAGGTGATGCATATGATGTTGTTGCTCCGGATCCGGAAGGCAACGGTGCTAAACATTCTATGCAGTTTGCTCTGGATGATGCAGGTATGAAACCTCAAGACATTGACTATATCAATGCCCACGGTACAAGTACAGGACTCGGCGATATTGCGGAATCCTTTGCGATTGCAGGTGTGTTCGGTGACAAGAAAACAAACCCGAAACTTATGGTAAGTTCAACAAAGAGTATGCACGGACACCTTCTCGGTGCAACCGGTGCCGTTGAATGTATTGCCTGTGCAAAAGCTATTTGCGAAAGTATTGTTCCGCCGACTATTAATCTTGATAATCAGGATGAAAAAGTTGCGGATCTTGATTACGTACCGCATAAAGCAAGAAAAGCTGAAGTTAAAGCAGCTCTGTCAAATTCGTTCGGATTTGGTGGTCAGAATGCAACTATCATTCTGAAAAAAGTGTAGTTTATTAATTAATTTATAAAGAAAAGCCGTTGAGAAATTGACGGCTTTTTTATTAGATTAATTTTATTCATATACGAAAAAAGCCGGTTTTAACGGCTTTTTCTTTATAAAATCTATATATAAGAAATTAATTTTCTGACATTTGAGCGAAACATTCTTTGCAATAGACTTCTTTATCCGGAGCAGGTTTGAAAGGAACCTGGGTTTGAGCCCCGCATTTTGAACAAACAGCATCGTACATTTTTCTGTGTCTTCTGTTGTTTAATCTGCGTTTTTTGCGGCATTCCGGACATCTTTTAGGTTTGTTTACGAGACCTTTTTCAGCGTAAAATTCCTGTTCGCCGACTGTGAAGACAAATTCTGCCCCGCAATCTTCACATACTAGTTTTTCATCTTCGTACATTTTGTTTCTCCTGATTAGGTACTATCAAGGATAATAACTATCCTTATCTGCCTATTATACTCTATATGCCGAAATTATGCAAGTGGGGTAGCCTTAACGGGGAAATATATTTATTTTTGCCGGAACAAGCTGCATTAGAGTGCTTATTTTATCTAACATTCTTATAAGATTATTTTTCCGGATAATCTTTTTGAAAGACCGCAAAATCATTTTCCCGTTACTATCTTTAATTTATCTTTATAATAGATTGAAAAATCTCAACCGTTTTTATAAAATAAAGTATAACTTACAAAGGGGTATTATGACAGGATTACAAAAACGTATATTAATTGTTGATGATGACGATGAAATCAGAGAACTTCTGGAATTTGATGTGGGGCAGAGCGGCTATTTTGTTGATACTGCAAAAGACGGTCTGGAAGGTTTAAACAAAGCTTTAAACAATTCTTATGATTTAATTCTGCTTGATGTAATGATGCCTAAGATGAACGGTTTTGACGTTGCAAAAAATATCCGTCAGGCAAAACTCGCCATTCCGATTCTGATGCTCACTGCTAAAGGTACTATTGACGACAAAACAGAGGGTTTTGATTGCGGTGCGGATGATTATCTGGTTAAACCTTTTGATATTCAGGAGGTTTTGTTGAGAATAAAAGTACTCTTGAGAAGAAATCAGGTGGAAGATAAAACATCACTTTCGGATGAAATTCTCAATGCCGGAGATATTCAGATTTTTCCGGAAACGCTTGAATGTGTCGTTGTTAATAAAAGAACAAAGCTTACACCGACGGAATTTGAAATTTTATACTGCCTGATGCAGCATTTTAACCATCCGGTGACACTCGCCACTCTCCTTGATGAAGTCTGGGGATATGACAGCAGTGATGATGTAAGGATGCTCAGGGTTCACGTGGGCGGTCTGCGTAACAAGATTGAACCGAATCCGAAAACCCCTCAATATCTCCATACGGTGACTAATGTAGGTTATAAACTCACTCCGTTTGCACAAGGGTAAAACGTTATGGGATATTTTAAGTTTAAAAGACTGAAAATTGTCGAACAAATCGCAATAGTATTTTTCTTTGCGGTTTTGATTCCGATGACTGTGAGCGGGTTTATTATCAATAATATTAACCAGCAGTCAATGCGTTATCAGCTGCGGGAATCTGCTGTTTTAATCGCAAATATGGTATCGGATGAAATAGATTTTTTCAGCAATACAATTAACAACAATCTGCAGCTTGTGGCATTTGCACTTAGCAATCTGCCAAAAAATTCACAGAAAGAAAAATTTATTAAAGCTACGGCAAAAAACTTTGAAAACTGCGAAAAAATGGAGATTGTTCGCAGCAAAGAAAAACTCGAAGAAATTCACAACTCCAATCTCAAAATAAACAAAGCCACTGTATCAATTCCTCTGGATGCAAAATCTTTCCTTGTTGCTACATATACTCTGGAAGCTCTGCAGGATGAGTTATTTCAATCTTTGCAGGATGATGCAAGACAGATTTATGTAATGACAAACGACGGCAAACTCATTGCTTCACATAATTATACTGATGAAGTTTTTTCGGAAACAATGACACTTCTGCCGAAAAATTTAAGAACGGATAAACCGGTTATTTTCGGGAATGTAAAAAACCAGCCGCTTGTTTATGTTCACAAGAAAAATCCGCCGATTACAATTATCGTTAACACTACAGAAAAAGTTACCAACAAAGCTATTTATTCTAACAGGGCAAAAATTATATTATCGTTTCTTTTTGCAACTCTTGTGATAATTTTTATAACAGCACTTTATATTTATTATCTTTACATAAACATAAGACAGCTTTTTAAAGGGATTATTGCGATTTCCAAGGGGAATTACGAACGTCAGATAAGACTTTTGACAACGGTTTTTACACCTCATGAAATTGTATTTCTTGCATTTGAGTTTAACCGAATGGCGGGAGAAATTCATAAATCCTATGTTCAGTTAAAGAAAAATAACATAGAACTAAAAAAACTTAATGAATTCCGTTCAAACCTTATTGATACTGTAAGCCACGAATTAAGAACACCTTTGACAAGTATTCAGGGTTATACCACAAGACTTATGAGGCAGGACATTCAAATTGACGAGGAAACCAAGCAGAAATCTTTACGGATTATAAAAGAGCAATCCGAAAGATTAAAACATTTGATAGAGGATTTGTTGACAATACCTGATATTGAAGGAATGAGATTACGTACAAATGTCGAAAGTGTCTGGCTTTATGAAGTTATAGAAAATGCACTTTTGCTTGTAAAAAACAGGGATAATAAAGAAGTTGTAGTGAATGTAGGCGAAGATTTTCCTGAAGTATCAGGCGACAAAAACAGACTTGAACAGGTATTTACAAACCTGATTGAAAACGCTATGAAATACGCTTATCCGGATACGAAAATTTATGTTGATGCGGTTGTTGAGGATAATATGGCAAAAATCTACGTACAGAACGAATGTGATGTTATTCCTGAAAATAAATTGAACAGATTATTTGAAAAATTTATACGGCTTGACGACAACACAACCAGAACCACACGCGGCACCGGTTTGGGCTTGTTTATAGTAAAAGGGCTTGTGGAAGCAATGAAAGGTTCAATAAAACTTTCATCAAGCGAGGATTGCGGATTTTGTGTTGAAGTTGATTTAGAACTTGCCACCGATGAGGTCAGCGTGTAATGTTTATGAAACATGCACTGGATGCTGCTAAAAATTGCGAAAATGAAATCGCAATAGGTGCCGTAATTGTTAAAGACAATGAAATTATTGCTTCTGCCTGTAACCGTAAGGAAACTTTGAATGATGTGAGTGCACATGCCGAAATTCTTGCACTCCGTGAAGCTGCTAAAAAACTGGGCAGCTGGCGGCTTTATGATTGTGATTTGTATGTAACCCTTGAGCCATGCCCTATGTGTGCATGGGCGATTGTTCAAAGCGGAATAAGAGCCGTTTATTTCGGTTCATACGACACAAACTACGGGGCCTTGGGTTCGGTCATTGATGTGAGAAAACTTGCAAACTCCAAATTAAAAGTTTACGGCGGAATTATGGAAGCTGAGTGCAACAGAGTTTTAAAAGAATGTTTTGAAAAAATCAGAAACCGGTAAAGACTGATTATGCAAGGGGTGAAGGTTTTTTTCATGTCATTCTGAAACGTTTACTGCGGCAGACGAAATTTGTCCCTGTTCAGAATCTCTTTTTCTATACCGGCGGTAAGCTCCTGAACAGTAGGTTGTGGTAAATTTTAATTTACCACAACAAAAATGTTTCGGTAATCTGAGATTACCAAAACCTACATGACTAAAAAGGCTCAACTGATTTTTCTACGATTTCAGGATGACAGGATGCTGCGGTAATGCGATTGCGGGTCGGAGTTCGCAATGACGCATAATATTCCCTCGGCCTACGGCGAATTTGCTTATGGATGGAGCGAATCGAATCCGGATAGCGAGCAGATGAAGCCGGCAGAGCGGTAGCTCGGAGGCGACACTCTGTGCCCGCTCCCGCCAATAGCGGGGCGGGGGAGTAAATCCAAGACAGGTGAGGGTTAAGGGTTAGCAAAACCTTTTAATCTACTTCATTATAGGTCTTGAAATGGGTTTTGCAGACTTCTTTTAATCTTGGTTTGCCGAATTTCGTAATGAATTCAGCGGCACAATCCTTTACCTGGCTTGCACAACCTTTGGGAAAACTTATGCCGTAATCTTTTTGCATTTGTTCAATCTTATGGACAAATGCAGCTCTTGCAAGCACCGACGCCGCTGCAACAGCAATGTCGCTTTCCCCCCTTACCATCTGGTCAAGCCTTATTCCGCGGCCTTTTTTCATCAAGGCATCCTCTATAAAATGATCGTTGCCGAATTTGTCTGATATGGCATATGTGCATTCGCTTTTTTCAAGAATATTTTCAATAACTCTGGCATGTCCCCAGGCAAGAAGTTTGTTTAAATTTTTTATGCTTGCATACATTTCGTTGTATCTTCCGTTTGAGATTGCTACAACCGAATGCGGAGCGTTCGCTTTTATAACCGGCTCAAGGGTGAGAATTTTTTTATCGGTAATCTTTTTACTATCTTTAATTCCCAGTGCTGCAAATTTTTCAGCAGTTTCTTCATCCACCAGAACCCCGGCAATTACAAGCGGACCGAAAAAATCGCCTTTACCTGATTCGTCAACTCCAATATGCGGAATAAATATTTCACTCACTAGTTCATTCCCTCCGGAACCGCCATTGGAATAGGTGTCGGTGCCGGCGGAACAGACGGCTGATGAGCCGGTGCCGGTGCTGTTGCTGCAGGCTGGGACACCGCTTCCGGAACCGGTGCCTGTACAGCATTCCGTTTTTTAAAGTTTTCAACTGCTTCTGCCGGGGTTGTTGCAGGAGGTGTTTCTGTCATGTTTTGCTCTTCAGGATTTTCTTCCTGTTTTTTATCGTCTTCTTCTTTGTAAACTTTTATACTTCCCGGTTTCAGCTGGAATCCTTTGAGTTCGATTTCAGGATAGTTGAAGTCCGCATTGCCGTAAGGTTCCGTTGCAACTTTCATCACGTCACGCCAGATTAGAGCCGGAACCGTTCCGCCCTGAATAGATCTCATATCTGAATTGTCATCGTTTCCGACCCACACACCGGTTACAACATTTGGTGTGTAGCCGACAAAGCTTGCGTCTTTGTAATCATCCGTAGTACCGGTTTTTCCTGCTGCAGGTTTGCCGATTTTCGCAGCAGCACCCGTTCCGCGTTCAATTACGGTTTTCATCATTGCGGTCATTTCGGCCGCTGTTTTCAGACTTATCTGGCGGGTAATTCTTGTTTTCGGTGCTCTGTAAACAACTTTTCCGCGTGAGGTTTCAATTTTTTCAATGGCATAAGGCTGAACAATGTATCCGCCGTTTGCAAATGCCCCGTAAGCTCTTGTCAATTCAAAGAGTTTAACGCCGTTTGAGCCGAGTGCTATTGTGTAATCGTATTCGAGCGGGGTTGAAATGCCGAGAGTTCTTGCAACCTGAATAACCGCACGGATGCCGACTTCCTGAATAAGTCTTACCGCACATACGTTTGAAGATACCATTAACGCTGAATATACAGGAATTTTCCCTCTGTATTTTGAAGCGTAATTTCTAGGTGCCCAATCTCCTATTTTAATAGGAGCATCTTCAATCATATCGTTCGGATTAATGCCTTTTTCCATTGCTGCGGCATAAACAAACGGTTTGAAAGCCGACCCCGAAGGTCTGATTGCCTGAACACGGTCAAACTGGCTGCGGGTATAATCTTTTCCGCCGGCGTAGGCAAGTATTCTTCCGTCAATAGGTGAAAATGTAAATACTGCCGCCTGCTGGTTAGGTTTTGTCAGTCCGTAATTTCTTAAATTTTTCAAAATAGCGTTGTTTACGGCATCCTGTGTCTTGTAATCGAGTGTTGTAATAACTTTATATCCGCCCTGTGAAATATCAGTTTCGTCAAAGCCGAGTTTTTCCAGTTCTTTCAGCACGTAATCACAGAAATAAGGTGCCTTGTTCGTTGTGTAAAAACGCGGAACGGAAGTCAGTTTGACTTTTGATTCTTTCGCGTTTTCGTATTGTTCTTTTGTAATGTATCTCATTTTATACATTCTGGTAAGAACCTGATTACGTCTTTGGACAGCTAAGTCCATATTATTAAACGGGGAATAAACGCTCGGAGCCTGCGGCAGACCGGCAATTAGGGCTAATTCAGGCAAAGAAAGCTGATTTAGATGTTTATTAAAATAAGTTTGTGCGGCAGCTTCAACACCGTAAGCACCGGAGCCGAGATAAACATTATTTACATACATTTCCAGAATTTTATCTTTTGAAATGGATTTTTCAATTCTTGCTGCAACAACGAGTTCTCTTATTTTTCTGTCAAAAGTTCTTTCGTTTGAAAGGAATAGAATTCTTGCAAGCTGCTGGGTGATGGTACTTGCACCCTGCACAACACGTCCGGCAATGATATTTTGGATTGTCGAACGCACAAGACCGGTTATATCATAGCCGTCATGTTTGTAAAAGTTTTTATCTTCCGTTGCGATGAGAGCATTAATAAAATCTTCAGGAACATCCTGAATTTCTATTTTTTTGTAAGTATAGGCAGTAAAAGTTTTAATGATTTCACCGTCAGCGGAATAGAATTGAGTAACAATATTCGGTTTAAAACCGTCTAAATTCTTAATTGGCGGGAGCGAAGAAAGATAAATTTTAAAAGCTGCATAGCCGGCAAGTATGCAGGCAAGAAAAAAGATTATTAAATTTCTTAAATTTTCCCAGAAAGCATTTTTTCGTCTTGCCAGATTTCTTTTAGCCAAACTTTTGGCTGATGCACCTTCTTCAGTTCTTCTTATCCTCACCATACAAT
>JADIND010000184.1 GCA_017694215.1 Candidatus Scatousia excrementipullorum
GGTCCGTAATATTGAATTGCTCTCATATTGTCAGAGCCGCCTTTCTTAATCTTTTATTTTAATATAAGCTTTTATTATTTTATTATTGATTGTATCATCAAAAGCTTTTTGTATATCATCAAGTTTGTAAACAGTTGAAAGATTTTTAACTTTAACTTTTTCAGTTTTTAATAAATACAGAGATTCTTTTAAATCTGCAGGAGACGGAGAATAACTTCCAAGAACCGTTAACTCTCTGTAGTAAATTTCATTATTAGGAAAGCCGCTGTTATGCGGAGTACTTGCAAATACGAGAATAGTTCCGCCGTTTCTAATGTTTGCAAGTGCCGTATCAAGAGCTTTATCAGCTCCTGCCGTTAAAAATACAGAATCATATTCTCTTTTTGCGGGTAGAGCTCCTGAATTAAAAGCATTAATTCCAAGATTATTAAGGATATCAATTCTTTCTTGGATAAGGTCACAGCCTGTTACTTGCATCCCAAAAGCATTTAATGCCTGTGACATTAAAATTCCTATTGAACCGAGACCTACGACCAGAACTTTTGATTGCGGCATAAGATTTGCTCTTCTTACTGCTCTAACGCAGCAGCCTAAAGGTTCATAAAAAGAAGCTTCAATTTCTGTGAGGTTTTCCGGCATATGGTGTGCAACATTCAAAAGGTGTTCTTCCGATAGGTAAACATATTCGCTAAAACCGCCCGGTCTAATATTTGTTGATTTAAAGTGCTCACACATCGACACATTACCGTGCTTGCAGTAATTACATTTCCCGCATGGAATATGGTGGGAAGTCACTATTTTGTCTCCTTTTTTAAACGGGCTTTCTGAGTTTATTTCTTCAATTTGTGCAACAATTTCATGCCCTAAGACGGTTCCGTCTTTAGAAATATGTTCTCTGAATTTTACGATGTCAGAGCCGCATAAACCGCAGCCTAAAACTTTTACAATAGCACCCTTTTTGTCGTCCAAGTTTAATGTTTCGACTTCTTGTGTCACAATGTGATTTTTTTCAATTACAGCTATTTTCATATCTCGCCTCTTATGCAAAAAATTTTATCATGAATCTTGCGAACAGGCAAAAAAATATATATAATGATTATATGATGAGAATTAGAAGACTGAATTGTTTCGATATTCCCAAAATTTCCAAAATGGTTGATTATACCGTCGGAGATGACGGTATAAGATTTAAGAAAGATTTAACTCATGAGGCTTTTAGTCTTATTCATACCCTTCTGCCTTTGAAATACAAGTTCAGACCGGAATCGTATGTGTTTTTAGAAAAAAATGATATTAACGGCATAATTACAATCAGTCCGACGATGGGCAATCCATACAAAATGAATATAACAAGACTTGTCTTTACAAATAACTCATATGATGTGGGGAAACAGCTTGTTGATTTTGTAGTGGCTCGTTATGGTGCAAAAGGTGCAAATTCCTTTATTGTGAGTGCGGATTCCTCTCATGATGAACTTATTCAGTTGTTTTTGCAAGGATGCGGTTTCAGACAATGTTCATATGTAAATTTATGGAAAATAGAAAATTTTGCTCCGGAAACTGACAGCAAGGCTAATTTTAGAATTTGTCAGAATTCTGACGCAAGAGCTGTTGCAAAATTATTCAACAGTGAATTAAAAGTACATTTCAGACCGTCACTGGAGAAAGTTAAACAGGAATATATAGAACCTTTCTTTAACGGAATGACAAGTTTTTATAAAAACCGTTATGTGCTTGAAGAATCCGGAAAGAAGAGAATTATTGCATATTTATCAATAACAACGGCTGACAATCGTAATTTTATTATCGATATGTCGCTGAATGAAGGTTATCAGGTTCCGTATGATGAAATTATTAACTTTGCACTGTTTGAAATTTCAAGAAGGAAAACTGATTTCACCGCATTTATCAAGCACAGACAATACACAAAAAATGCTGATATTTTTGAAGAATATTTGCACAAAAGAAATCTGAACTGCATACAAACCAAAAGTGTTCTGGTAAAAGATTTTTATAAACCCGTGAAAGAAACTGAAAATGCCCTGCAGGTTTTTTTGTTCGGTGATACAAAAATAACCGCAAACTAATCTTTTACAAAATTATTCTGCTTTTGTTTCATACTCTGTTTTTATATCTTTAGTAACATTGTATTCATTGCATTCCTGAATTTGTGATGAAATGAAAATGTCTCTTAATAAAAATGTACCCATAATTAATATCCCCTTTTTATATCCCCGTATTTTTATAAAGTATTTGTTGTAAATATTATTGCTTTTTTTATTTTAATTGTAACAGATTCGTTACAATCAGCGTGAATTTTTATATTATTAAGAAATATTAAAGATAAATTAAAAATGGCTGAAACCCTGTTATAATCCTTCATAGGATAGGATAGGATAGGATGGGGTGGGGTGGGTGAATAGCAATCTTTTTTAGAACAAATACTTTATATAAATATCCAAGAGAATTAATGAAAGGAGTTATGTTATGACAATTACGGTTGGGGATATTTATTCAGCATTTCCGACATTTTCACCCGAAGCTATGATTAAGTTATGCAACGGAAATAAAGAATTAAACGGCAGGACTGTTGTTCCGCTTGCAAATATTGCGGCATTCGGTAATCAGGAATTATCTATATTTGCGGCAGAACGAGAAGGCAAAAATTTTACAAATCTTGTAAGTAAACAAGAAAGACCTAAGCTTAACAGGGCGGCAGGTATTAAAGATACAGAAAATCCTCAAACTGGTAATAAAAACGAAAATAATTTGAATTCAATTCCTATGGATAAAAGTATTTTTGATATTGCCTCTTCTGACAATGCTGCTAAAACGCGTGATATTATGTAATTTTTTCTAAAAATATATTTTTCAAAAGCAACCCCCTTATGTAATTTCGTTATACATAAGAGGGTTGCTTTAATATCCTTAATTATTTTGAAGAGTCTTTGATAATCATATCGCTCTGGTAAAGTCCCTGTTTACGCTGGCTGTTATAAACTTCGTTTTTGTTGTTTTCAATCTGGCGGAGTTCAGTGTAACATTCTCCGCGTTCATTGTCATCAACTTTAGCTTTGCAGTAGTTTAAATATTTATTAAAACTTTCTCTACGTTCTGCCCAGTATGTTCTTTTTGCCCGTTCAGATTTGACAAAACTCAGGATATTTAAAATATCAGCTTTGTCTGACGCATTTACGTTTTCATACCCGGGTTCGCAGAATTCTTCCCACTTAGGAGCCAGAATTATCGGAGCCGGCGATTGCTGCTGTTCTATAGGGGGTTGTGAATCATCAAGGTTCAGTTCGATTTCTTCTGCAAATACCTGTAAACCTAAACTTGTAAAAATTAATAAACTTATCAGCAATGAAATAATCTTCATTACAATAACCCTTTCTCTTATAC
>JADIND010000185.1 GCA_017694215.1 Candidatus Scatousia excrementipullorum
GGTTATAAGTGGATAATTATAAATATTTAAAAGTATTTTATAATGATATTTTAGTTGGAACTCTTGCAAAAACGCAAGAAAGAGTTGTTGCTTTTGAATATGACTCAGATTGGTTAAATAATGGATTTAGCATTTCACCTTTTAGTTTGCCGCTTATCAAGAAAGTTTTTATTCCAAAATATGACCCATTTGGCGGGTTATTCGGAGTTTTTAACGACAGTTTGCCTGACGGTTGGGGGCGGCTGCTTGTTGATAGGTTATTTTTGAAAAACAAAATTAACCCCGCTGAAATAGATAACCTTAACCGGCTTGCGGTTGTTCAGGAAAGCGGAATGGGGGCTTTGACTTATAAGCCGGAACATCGATTTGAATCAGAAAATAACATTAGTGATTATGATATTCTTGCACAAGAGTGTTCAAAAATATTAGAATCGCAAAATTCGGATAATTTGGATGAACTTTTTCAATTAGGCGGCTCATCAGGTGGTGCAAGACCAAAGATTTTAACATCTGTTGACAACGAGGACTGGATTATTAAGTTTCCGTCATCCTCTGATCCTAAAAATATCGGGGAAAAAGAATATAAATATTCCTTATGTGCAAAAGATTGTGGAATAAATATGACAGAAACAAGACTTTTCCCATCCAAAATTTGTTCAGGGTATTTTGGAATAAAAAGGTTTGACCGTAAAAATGGTAAGAAAGTTCATATGGTATCCGCAAGCGGGCTGTTAGAGACAAGTCATAGGCTTCCTAACCTTGATTACAATACATTGATGAAACTAACACTTGAATTGACAAGAAATTATCAGGATATTGAACAATTATTCAGGTTAATGTGCTTTAATGTGTTTGCACACAACAGAGATGACCATTCAAAGAATTTTTCTTTTCTTTTTGATGATACAAAAAAAGAATGGCACTTATCTCCTGCGTATGATTTAACTTACAGTTTTTCATTTAATGGGGAACACGCAACAACAATCAACGGAGAAGGCAAAAATCCGACTTTAGATGATATTTTGGCAGTTGCTAAAAATATTGGTCTCAAAGAAAAACTCGCAAAAGATATTGCATTAGATATTCAAGAAAAATGTTCTAAATTATTTAATTAATCTCATTTCTAAGTACATTTAATCTTGAAACAGAAGTTTTTTTATAGCTATTGTGGTTCGAGCGGATTTGCGGACGGACGACACGAACGACAGTGAGTTAGTCCGGATAGCGAACAGATTGAGCCGGCTAAGCCGCTGGCTTTAAGGCGAAACTCTGTGAGCGTGGAGCAAATCCAAGAGAGTCCACTATGGCCCAGATTTTACAACAAGAGCCAAAAAGGCTCTTTTTTAGTGCCTTTTCAAGTTCCAATAATAAGTTTTTGAGACATTGAGACAGAGAAAATTTAATAAAAAATCAAATAGACAGTCGATTTGAGGCTGTTTTTAGTATTGAGATGTACCGGTCTTTTCCTGCACTTAACTACTTTATTTTTTCTTGTGAATTGAGATACCACAAATTATCTATGAGATAAATATAAAATAAGTTTTTGAAATAATGTTTTTGATTTACAATCGGTGTAATGGAGGTATTTATGTTTGAAGCTATTGATATTAATTTTGATTTTACAATTGACACTCCCCATTATTGGGAAGACTTTAAGTCTGGTGAAAGCTGTAAAGACCCTGATATTTGGAGTCCCAAAATGAGAGAATATCAACAGTTATTATACAGCAAACCTTTGCCTAACGGTGATTTTTTAAATTTGCAGAAAGGGGATAGTCCTGAATTTAATTATTTATATTGGAAAAATTTTCGATTTGGAAGTGATTCAATTATCAACATGTATATTCATCATAAAGGATTGCAATGGTTAATTAATGATGTAAAGAAACAAATAAACAATTTTGAAAACTTTTACGAAACATATTTAAGAACGGGTTATACCATTGGCGGTGAAATTATCTTCCCAAAGCGGACTTGGTCTATTAATAGAATGAGGGGTACGAATGCTCAGGTTAAAGATCGGTTTGATTTAACTTTAGAATGTATAAGACGTTTTTATAATAACGAACAGAATCCACTATATAATGTACTCAAAGAGGATTCAAATTTCTTCGAATTATTCATAGATTTTAAAGGATATGTTAACTTTTTTTATCTTAATGACTTAGTTTCCGATAATTATAATTCTATTAATTTTTACTTAGATTTTGATGATTTTGAAAGGAATCCAAGACCTCAAACTGTTGAGGAATGGTTTACTCTTTATAATAAACAAATGGAATTTTTGACAGCGAGAAATACAAGAATACATCAAAGTATAAATAAATAACATGTTGAGATATCTCTAATATTGTTTTTCAGGACTTGACTTCTGTCTCAAAACGAGTGATGAATGTGTTGAACCAAGCATTACAAGGATTTTGAGACAATGGAAAACCAAGTTGAAACCCCTGAGAAAACAAAACAAAACAAAATGCACTTGCAAAACTTGATTTAATCCGCAAATGGCAAGAGTTTCACACTAAAGCCGCCTATAAATATTGTCAGTTATTTACGATTTTTTCTTTTTTCCGTAAGATTATCAGCAATACTCCTGTCAAAATCAATACAATACCGGCTAAAATCCTTGCCGTAAGCTGTTCATGAAAAACAAGAACTCCGATAAATATTGCAGTCAAAGGTTCTAACGCTCCGAGAATTGCCGTTGTTGTTGAGCCTATAAGTTTTATTGCAACAGTTATCGTTTCCAGTGAAATTATTGTAGGAAATATTGATAATGCTATTGCACAACCCCAGAGCAGAGGTTTATCTATCATTTGCAGCTCTGTACAGAATTTGAGGTTAACTATGTAAATCAACAGGCCGAAAAGCATCACATAAAAACTCAACTTTGCCCTGTTTATGTGTTTCACCGCTTTGATATTTTTTACCCCGACAATATAAAATGCGTATAAAAGTGCAGATGAAACAACAAGCAATACTCCTTTGATATTTAATTTTGTATCAGGTTTTCCGTGGTATAACAGCACAATTCCGATTGAGGTGAGTAAAATCGAACAAATTATTGTTTTTGTAAGTTTTTCTTTGAAAAATAGTGTCATGATAATAGTTACAAGAACCGGATAAATAAAAAGTATCGTACAGGCAATACCCGCTTCTATAAAGTTAAATGCATCAAACAATGTGAGTGATGAAAGCGAAAAGACAATCCCGAGAAAAAATAACGGCAAAAATTCTTCTTTTGTTATGTGCAAGGAAATTTTTTTATGGAATTTGAGCCAGAATCCATATATCAAAACAGCAAAGGCATATCTGTAAAAAAGAACCGAATTAACTCCTATGCCGTCTGCATACATGGGTAATGTAAACAAGGGGTTTGTTCCGTAACTTACTGCGGCGATTGTACCGTTAAGCACGCCTTGAAAATATCTTTTCACTTTTTCTCCTCTTGTTCAAAATCATATATTAACGAAATAAAAAAATCAATTTGTTGTATTATAATGATGATAATGAAATATCAAAAAAAGCTTGAAAATAAGAAAGTTCAGTGTTTGTTATGTCCGCGTAACTGCATTTTGCAAAACCGTCAGGAAGGTTTTTGTAATGCCAGAAGAAATTGCCAAGGCGAGATATTTCCTGTATCTTACGGGTATAACACGGGATTGGCGGTTGACCCCGTTGAGAAAAAACCCCTCTATCAATTTTTTCCGCAAAGTTCCGTTCTATCATTCGGAACAACAGGATGCAATATGTCAATTTTGCCAGAACTGGCATATTACAAAGCTGCATATTGACAGTAAATTTCTGCATAAATATTCACCTGAACAAATAGTTGCATCGGCAAAACAATACGGCTGTAAAAGTGTTGCTTTCACTTATAATGAACCTGTCGTGTTTTTTGAGTATGCACTTGATAGTGCAAAATTATGCAAAGAAGAAGGCATCAAAACAGTTGCAGTGACCTCCGGATTTATCAATCCAGAACCTGCCGTTGAATTTTTCAGATATATGGATGCCGCAAATATCGATTTGAAAGGTTTCAGTGAAAAATTTTATAAGAAAAATTGTCTTGCTAAACTTGAACCGGTACTTGATACGATAAAATACGTAAAACAAGAAACTGACTGCTGGCTTGAACTTACGACAATGCTTATTGAAGGTGAAAATGATTCTGATAAAGAAATCAACAATGAATGCCGCTGGATTCTGGAAAATCTCGGAGATAGTGTGCCGCTTCATTTCAGTGCGTTTTTCCCGAATTATAAATTTTCAAACAGAAAAGCAACATCTTTTCCAACACTCATTAAAGCTTATGACACAGCTGTTAACGCCGGTTTAAAATACGTTTATACAGGTAATCTTACCAGCGTAAAAACATCCTCAACGTATTGTAAAAATTGCAAAAAACCTGTGATAGTAAGAAACGGTTACGAACTTTTGGAATATAATCTTAAAAATGGGTTTTGCAGCTTCTGTAACACGAAATGTGACGGATTGTTTTAACTTTTTCCGACTAATAAAACGGGTTCCGAACAAAACAAAACCCGTTTTATTATATTTAATTTAGATTTTTATATTTTTGCTAACTGCAAATAGTAATCATTTGCTCTTTCAAATTTATGAGCGGCATTGAACAATTTGCTTTCTTGTAATTGCGGAGCAAGGATTTGCAGCCCGATTGGCATACCGTCACGGTCAAAGCCTGCAGGAACGCTAAGTCCCGGAATACCGGCAAGGTTAGCAGAAATTGTTGCAATATCTGTCAAATACATCTGC
>JADIND010000018.1 GCA_017694215.1 Candidatus Scatousia excrementipullorum
AGAATTGTTGTAAAAGTTATTGAAGATACAGAACAGACTTCCGGCGGGATTTTTATTCCTGACAGTGCAAAAGAAAAACCTCAAAAAGGTGAAGTTGTTGCCGTAGGCCCGGGAAAAACTAACGACAAAGGCGACAGAGAACCTATGGATGTTGCTGTCGGTCAAACAGTTCTTTACGCAAAATATGCAGGAACTGACGTTAAAATGGACGGAAACGAATACAAAATTCTTTCAATTAAAGACGCATTAGCAATTATTGAATAAAAGATTTTCGACAGCAAAATGTCGAATAATCCGGACAAGATTTTAGTTAAAGGAGAAATAAAAAATGGCAAAACGTATAGTATTTGATGAAGAAGCAAGAAAATCGCTTCTAAAAGGTATAGACGCAGTTGCAGATGCAGTGAAAGTTACACTGGGACCAAAAGGTCGCAACGTTATTATTGAAAAAAAATACGGTGCTCCTCAAATCGTTAACGATGGTGTAACCATTGCAAAAGAAATTGAATTGAAAGACGGTTTGGAAAATGCAGGTGCTCAATTATTAAAAGAAGTTTCTTCAAAAACAAACGATGTAGCAGGTGACGGTACAACAACAGCATCAGTTCTCGCTCAGGCAATCGTTCGTGAAGGTTTGAAAAATTTAACGGCAGGTGCAAACCCTATGTCTATGAAACGCGGTATTGATAAAGCCGTTGATATTTCAGTTAAGAAAATCAAAGAAATGTCAAAACCGGTTAATACTAAAGAAGAAATCGCTCAAGTTGCTGCAATTTCTGCCGGCAACAATAAAGAAATCGGTGAACTTATTGCAGAAGCTATGGAAAAAGTCGGACACGACGGTGTTATTACTGTTGAAGAAAGCAAATCTTTCGGCACAAATTTAAAAGTTGTTGAAGGTATGCAATTCGACAAAGGTTATTTGTCACCTTACTTTGTAACAGATGCAGAAAGAATGGAAGCCGTTTTGGATGATGCTTATGTATTCTGCTGCAACAAGAAAATCAACCTAATCTCGGATTTGGTTCCGTTGTTGGAACAGGTTGCACGTGACGGCAAATCTTTATTGTTAATAGCAGAAGATGTTGAAGGCGAAGCTCTTGCAACACTGGTTGTTAATACAATGAGAAAAGTATTGAGAGCAGTTGCAGTTAAAGCTCCTGGATTCGGCGACAGAAGAAAAGCCATGTTGGAAGATATCGCAATTCTTACCGGCGGAGAAATGTTCACCGAAGAACTCGGCATTAAATTAGAAAATGTTACAACCCAGATGTTAGGTTATGCAAAACGCGTAACTGTTACAAAAGACGAAACAACAATCGTTGTTGGTAACGAAACTAAAGAAGCTGTTCAGGACAGAATCAGATTAATCAAAAAACAAATCGAAGCTTCTGACTCTGAATACGATAAAGAAAAACTTCAAGAAAGAGTTGCAAAACTTTCAGGCGGTGTTGCTGTTATTGAAGTAGGTGCAGCAAGTGAAGTTGAATTGAAAGAAAGAAAATTAAGAATTGAAGATGCCCTGAATGCAACAAGAGCAGCTAACGAAGAAGGTATCGTACCTGGCGGCGGTGTTGCATTAGTAAGAGTTCAACAAGAATTGGAAAAACTTGTTAATACAACAAACTTCTCATCAGATGATGAAAAAATAGGTTTCAAAATTCTTACGGCAGCACTTGATGTTCCTTTAAGAGCAATCGCAAGAAATGCCGGAGCAAAAGCTGATGTTGTAATCGATACAGTATTAACACATCAGGGTGCTTACGGATATGATGCATTGGATGACAAATATGTTGATATGTTCTCTGCAGGTATTGTTGACCCGGCAAAAGTAACACGTTCAGCACTTGTTAATGCTGCATCAGTAGGTTCAATGCTGTTGACAACAGAAGCTGCAGTTGTTGAAATTCCGGAAGAAAAACCGGCTGCTCCTGCAATGCCAGCAGGTATGGGCGGTATGATGTAAGTATCCCTAAACTAACAAAATAAAAAGGTATCCCTGATAGGGATACCTTTTTTAAAATCAGACATTATTCTTCTTCATTGTCGATTTCAATTTTATTTCCGTTTTCATCGTACTTGTAATCGTGGTAAGACGATATTGCACCATCGGAGTCTCTGGTAATTTCTCTGATTACTCTTCCATTTTCATCATATATGTAATCAGTATAAGTCAATATGGAGCCGTCAGCTTTACGCATAATGAATCTGGTTTCATTCCCATTTTCATCATATTCCTCATCACAATAGAAGGTTATCGTACCATCAGGTTCTCGATTGATATATCTTACGACCTTGCCTTTATCATCATATTCCTGATCAATAAAAGATCTTACGCTCCCGTCTGCTCTACGTATAATAGATTTGATTTCTCTGCCTTTTTCATCTAAAACTTCGCTTATATAACCATTTTCATCATAAGAATATATTGTTCCGTCTTCGTTTGGTATTTTTTGTCCGGCTTTGCTTTTATCCGGAAGTAAGAACTGGATACCCAATGGAATTTGAGTACTGCTCAAATCATCGCCTTTTGCAGGAGGGTTTTGGTCTTGTGCAGGTGGTGCTGCCAGTGGTGTTGTTGCTGTTGTAGGTGCTGTGGCTGTAGTTGGAGCCGATGCTGTTGTTGAAGCCGTTGCCGTTGTAGGTGCCGTTGCCGTTGTAGGTGCTGTTGCCGTTGTAGGTGCCGTTGCCGTTGTAGGTGCCGATGCTGTTGTCGGTGTTGTGGCTGATAAATCCAAACCCATTGCACTGTATATTCTATTCATCTGTTCATCAGACAGTTGTATGCGGTCGCCTTTCCATATTTGATAACTATTGCCCCAGCCGGCTCTTGTTTTATCCGTTCCTCCATGGAATAAACTCTGGCCTTCTGCCTGTTCTTCTTTTTGTATTTCGTCAAACACAGACATTACTTTTGTCCAATCTATTTTTTGATTTGCATCAAAACCTGCCTGTTTCTTTGCTTGTTCCAAAAAGATATATGTTAATCCCTGCTCTTTACCACTTATAGTGTAATCAAATCCCATTTGAGTTATACTCCTCTGATTTGTAAGCACACCTTGCTTATAATTTAATAAACGTTATTTACACTATAAAAATTTATTACTGTCATTTTATTTTTACATTTTGTTACAATTAAGCAAAAAGTTCACTGGAAAGATAACGTTCTCCGCTGTCCGGAAGAATTACAACAATAAGTTTTCCTTTGTTTTCAGGTCTTTTAGAAAGTTCATTTGCCGCCCATAATGCTGCACCTGAAGAAATTCCCGATAAAATACCCTCTTGTGCAGCAAGCTTTCTTGCCATATCCATAGCATCTTCATCAGTAACCGGAATAATTTCATCGACAACACTTCTGTCAAAATTTTCAGGAACAAAATTGGCACCTATGCCCTGAATTTTATGACTGCCTGCCGGTTTGCCCGCTAAAACTCTGGAACTTGCAGGTTCAACCGCTACAGCTTTTATTGCAGAATTTTTTGCTTTAAGCCCCTTTGCAATCCCTGAGATTGTACCTCCTGTTCCAACACCGGCAACAATTATGTCAACTTTTCCTTCTGTATCATTCCAAATTTCCTCGGAAGTTGTTAAAACATGGCTTTCAGGATTTGAAGGATTTGAAAATTGCTGGGGAATAAATGAATTTTTAATTTCTCTGTGAAGTTCTTCCGCCTTATCCACAGCACCCTGCATGCCTTTTGCACCGTCAGTAAGAACCAGTTCTGCTCCGTAAGCTTTCAATAACATACGGCGTTCAAGGCTCATTGTTTCGGGCATTGTCAAAATCATCCTGTAACCTTTTATCGCACATACCATAGCAAGACCTATACCAGTGTTGCCGCTTGTCGGTTCAATTATAACCGTATCTTTATTAACAAGTCCAGCTTCCTCTGCTCTTTTTAGCATATTATAAGCAGGTCTGTCTTTAATAGAACCCGCAGGATTATGAGATTCAAGTTTAGCAGCAATAAAGGCTTCACCGTCATTTAACTTATTAATTTTTACAAGCGGAGTTTTACCGATTAATTCAATTAAATTTTCTGCGATTTTCATAAATTTTCCTTTCCATGTTGTTGCCCCCTCACCCTTAATCCCTCTCCCGCAGGGCGAGGGAAATTTTTTCAAATACTCCTTCAATGTTATTATCGATATCATTGTTCCAAAATCTGAGTATCTTAAATCCTCTTGACGTTAAATATTCAGTTCTTTCCTTATCATATTTTTGCTGCTCCGGAGTATTATGACCTCCGCCATCCAACTCAATTATAAGCATTTTTTGTATAGCTACAAAATCAACTATGTATTTCCCTATGGGGTATTGCCTTTTAAATTTTGTATTTTCAAATTGGCTATTACGTACAAAGTTCCAAAATTTAATTTCCTGTGGTGTCGTATTTTTTCTTAAATATCTTGCCGTATTAGTGTTTTTCCCTCGCCCTGCGGGAGAGGGATTAAGGGTGAGGGGGCTGTCAGAATTTCCCCTGAACCCTTTTTTATGAGAAATTGTACGCCCGATTTGGCTTAATTTTTTCGATAATTCATCATAATTTACTCCGACTTTGTTCGGATAAATTTCATATTTTCCCCTCACATCTTCTGCCGTAAAATTCGGCATAACAACATTCGCTCCAGCCTGCAGTGCCATTATCCGTCCATGCGGATTTAATGTTTCCATTGCGGTTGTTGCAGGAATATTAATATCCGGCAATAAAAGCCGTGTTAATGCCATAACCTTTAATGCAAGGAATAAATTGCCGCATTCACAATCTTTTAAAGGTGTATGCGGATGAGGAATTAAAGGACCGATTCCAATCATATCAGCATCCAGCTCTTTAAAAAATAATATATCATCAGCAAGTGATTCTATTGACTGCCCCGGAAGCCCGATAAGACATCCTGTTCCTGTCTCAAATCCGAGTTTTTTTAAATCGTAAAGGCATCTTTTCCGGTTTTCAAAGTCTGCTTTCGGGTGCATTATTTTATACAATTCTTTGTCCGTAGTTTCTATCCTTAAAAGAAATCTGTCAGCACCGGCGTCTTTTAA
>JADIND010000186.1 GCA_017694215.1 Candidatus Scatousia excrementipullorum
GTATCAACAAGTCCGTGTATCATTACAGCACATATTGAAATTACTGCTGTAGAGATAAATATTATATTTTTGATATCGCTTGAATGTAATATGTATTTGATAGAATCTTTGAGTAAAATAATTAAAAATGCCAGAAAAGCCAGCAGTGCAAATATTCCGCTTTCAACAGCCGTTTCAAGGAAAATATTGTAAGCACTTAAAGCGTCAAAACCAGTTCTCATATATAATCCGTAGATTTCACGAAAGTTTTTGTTTCCAACGCCAATCCCAAGTAGCCAGTTGTCCTGAAACATCTTGAAAGAAGATTGGTAAACATTGAATCTGAAAGAGTTTGAAGAATCCTGCCGCATTGCAAAGATTGATAAAACCCTGGCTCTTAAGGAACTCATTGCAATAAGAGCTGCTGTCATAAGAACAATGACGCTTCCGATAAGAGAAAGATATATTTTTTTATAATTGTGCCACAAGAATTTTGCCGAGATTAAAAATATTCCGCAAAAGATTACCATACATCCGATATAAGATCCTCTGCATCCTGTCATAAAGAGTGCTGCGACAGAAATTAATGTTAAAATTCCGCTTATAACAGCAGCCATATGTTTTTTCAAATAAAGATAAAATGCCGTAATCCCGAATAATGAAGGAATTCCGGCGACAAAATATCCGCCGAGAAGATTCGGGTTATAAGGTTTCAATGTTCCGTAAACTCTTGTCATAACCTGTTCAGGATTGAGATTTGAAACATCCTGCCAGGTCGAAATTTCTTCTACGTGTGCAAAGTTCTGTAAAAATCCGGTTATTCCCTCAAATCCAACACAAATTCCCATTGTTGCAAGAATATAAGGAATTTTGTCCCTGTTATCTTTCAGATAATGGACAACAGAAACGTAAAACCCGAGATATGTTACTGTTTTCATAAACCCTTTAAGGCTCAAAGCGAAAAGCGTAGAGCCGGCAAGGCTTATTACAACTATCATAAAATATATGAGGATGAAAAGTTCAAATAAATTTGGTTCAAATTTTTCACCCTTTTTAAATATCACTTTTATGACTGTTAAAAATATCGTTATTAGGGCTATAAACCCGATACCGTCAGAAGACAATATTGTTGAGGCTAAAAATACCCCCAGAATTGATATGAAAATCAATTTGTCCGTATTTTGAAGGAACAAGCTGTTTTTATAAATAAAATCCAGCTTGTTCTGAGTAAAATTAAGTATATTATTGAATATCATCTGTAGTGTTTATGTCTGCTCCCATTTGATTTTCCGAATCATAATGAACTAATTGAACATTAGAAACGGTTCCGTTAAATTTGTAGTCTTTTCCTTCAAGTGTAATAGGCAATCCCATTTTTATTTTATTTCCTCCGACAACAGCCCCGTCTTTTGTAATTTTAGCGGTATCAGTTACCGTGACCATAATGTCATAAAGGTGTTCCATTGCAGGGTCTTCAACTATTGTAATATTGAATTTCTTATCATTTGATGACATTATTGCAGGAAGTGCCATCTGACGTCTTTTTATTTTAACATTAGTGATTTCCAAATCGGAATAAGGCACATTTCTGATACTGATAAAGGTTTTGTCACCTTTATGTATAGGCATATCACTGCCGGTATATGTTATACCTCTGATGAAAACATCAAAAGAAATTTGAGAGGTTGCCTCAATTTGTTTGTCCGCAGTCTGGCGGAAGTGTTTAAATGTAAAAAATCCAACAATCAAAGCGATTATAATACCAGCAACAATAATAAAATCTACAGTTCTTATTTTTTTTAAAATTTCCATATATTCTCCTTATTAGAGTTTTTCTACGGCGGCAAGAAGTTCTTCAACTGTGGTAGTTGCACAGCCGAATTGTCTTACAACTAAACTTGCTGCAACATTTCCAATCAGAGCTGCATAAACGGCATCAGCACCTGCAGCCAGAGCAAGTGTATAAACTGCAGTAACCGTATCTCCTGCACCTGTCACATCAAATACTTCCGATTTGTTAAAGACAGGGATTTTTGTGTATTTCTTATTAGGTTGGGCAACAAACATCCCGTCAGCCCCGCAGGTTATAAGGATGAATTTTGCCTCTGTATCAAATAGTAACTTGTCGCCGGCTCTTTGTAATGTTTTTTCGTCAACAATATCAAATCCCACTGATTTTTGAGTATCCGGAAGGTTTGGTGTCATTGAAGTAACATTTTTATAATTTTGTAAATTTCTCTGTGCATCAACAACAATAATTTTATTATATTTATTAGCAAGTTCTATTGAACGATTTATTATTCTTGGTGTTAGTGTTCCAATATGATAATCAGACAAAATAACAGCATCATGATGCGGTATTGCTTTTTCGATATTTCTTAAAACTTTTTCTTCTGTTTTTTCTGAAATAGGACTGTTTGTCTGTCTGTCAAGACGTACAATCTGCTGTGTGATTGATGTTGAAATTGAACCTGAAATTCTGGTTTTTGTTGTTGTCTTTCTTGTCTTATCTTTAATTACATATCTCGTATCAATACCGGCTTCTTTAAATGTTTCAATAAGCTGCCCGGCCTGATAATCTTCGCCCATAACTCCTATTACACTTACCTGATTCCCGTTAAGTGTTGATACGTTGTGAGCTGCGTTTGAAGCACCGCCGAGAATAAGTTTTGTATATGAATGCTGTAATATCAATACAGGAGCCTCTCTGGAAATTCTTTCCGCATCCCCGTATATCATTTCATCCATTGCCAGATCGCCTATTACAAGAACCTTCGGCTGTCTTAATTTTGTAATATATGAAACCAGTTTTTCTTTATTTATATCCATAATAAACTCGTCTGATTATTTTCAGGTTAACACAAACAAAATTTGAAATCAAAAATCTTATAAATGCCGCAATATAGGGCAAATCAACTGATCCGCAATTTCGTCACAGCCTTCAAAACCTCTGTTTCGCATCAGCATTGCAGCCATTTCATAGTCATAATCAACTTCTTTATGATTAACCGTAAATTCTCCGTCTTCAAATTCAAACACTGCATAATTTGCCTTCGGAATTCCCGTCATGGGGCGTCCGACGCTTCCGACATTTACAACTGTTTGATTGGTCAACAGCTGATATCCGCATGGAATATGCGTGTGACCGCAAAGGATTAAGTCAGCAAGTTCTCCTTCGCACATTTCCTGAATTTCCGACAGTTTCATTCCCGGCAAGATATCTTCATTCATTCTTCTCGGTGAACCATGAACCATTAAAATTGAAACCCCTCCGAACATAAGTTCTTTTCTCGGAGGAAGAGTCCTTAAATAATATCTCTGCTCCGGTGTCAGAATATCCCTGTCATCCAGAAGAGCATTTGCCATAATCGGGAATTTTTCAGACATTTTCTTATACATTTCTGTTGAACATTCTCCTATGATTTTGTCTGTGTTACCCTGAATAATTTCCCATTGTCCGAAGGTTAAATCCATTATGTAATTTAATACTACATCCGGCTGCGGACCTGCAAGTGCCAGATCCCCGAGGCATAAAATCTTTTCGCATTTCTCCTGTTCAATATCGTTTAAAACACTCTCAAGTGCCTGATAATTACCGTGGATATCAGAAATAACCGCAACTTTCATTGTTTTCGCTCTCCTTTTTTATTTGTGATACCATGATTATATGATAAAAAGAAGAATTTCAAAAGAGATTGTAATAGGTAATGTAAAGATAGGCGGGAATAATCCTATCAGTGTGCAATCCATGTGTAATACAGATACTCGTGATATTGAGGCCACATGCCGACAGATAAAAGAGTTGGAAGAACAAGGCTGCGAAATCGTCCGGTTGGCAGTGTTGAATATGGAGGCTGCCAATGCTATTAAGGAAATTGTAAGAAAGACGTCGGTACCGCTTGTTGCGGATATACATTTTGACTACAAACTTGCAATTCAGTGTATAAATAACGGTATTAATGCACTCAGGCTTAATCCAGGAAACATAGGGAAAAGAGAAAATGTTGAGGCTGTTGTAAAACTTGCAAAACAGCAGCAAATTCCGATAAGAATAGGCGTTAATGCAGGTTCTCTTGAAAAAGAGCTTCAGGAGGAAGATATTCCGCTTTACGAAAAAATGGTTAAAAGTGCAATGAAACATATTCAAATACTTGAAGATTTGGATTTTGATTTGATAAAAGTTTCACTTAAATCTTCGGACGTTATGACAACCATTGATGCATATTGCTCTATTGCTGAAAAAATACCATATCCTTTACATCTGGGTGTAACCGAAGCGGGAACTTTGAGAGGCGGTTTAATTAAATCTGCAGCAGGTATTGGCACTCTTCTTGCAGAAGGTATCGGGGATACAATAAGAGTTTCTCTTACTGAAAGTCCGGCTGAAGAAGTTACTGCCGGTTTTGAAATCCTTAAATGTCTGGGGTTAAGAAAACATGGTGTAAATTTTGTTTCCTGTCCGACATGCGGCAGAACCCGTATTGATTTGATTTCACTTGCAAAAAAAGTTGAAGAAAGATTTAAAGATTTGCCTTATCCTATTACTATCGCAACTATGGGGTGTGCTGTTAACGGGCCGGGTGAGGCAAAACATGCGGATTTTGGAATCGCCGGCGGCGTGAATGAAGGTTTAATCTTTAAAAAGGGCGAAATTATCGCAAAAGTTCCCGAAGATGAACTGCTTGAAAAATTGGAAGAGATTATAAGAAAATCATACAAATAATCCATTTCATTTAAGTGTAAAGAAATTATAATAATATTGAAACTGTATTGAAAAAGTAATATAATATTATTTATTTAAATGAGGTGAAATATGAAGAAAAATTTAATTTTGTTAGGAATGTTGGCTATAGCTGCTTCTCCGGTACTGGCAGAAGTTGATGTTCACACATTGACAGAACCTTATTATTTGAGAAACAGTAATTATTCATCTGAAACTATACGATTGATTCAGCTTGACAAACATTATGCAAACGGTGTTCCTGTAGTTCAGAAAAAAGTTAAATATTCTGACAATAACTTTTTAAATGCAACGGCTGAAGCTATTCATGCTGCTTTCAAATATTGGGATCCTGCATGGGATGACGGTAAATTCTTTACGCGTGATATCGATCAGCAATTCGGTTTTGATGATTTGTAATCGTAAGCTTGTTGCTGTATTATCAGCATGTTTTATAATATTATTCACCTCTTTTTTTAATACTTCCGGGGCTGAAGTTAAGAAGGGCGGTTTAGAATATCACGAAGACAGATTCGATTTCTCCGCCCTTGATGCAAAAAAGTTAACTTATGAGGGTAATTTATATTTTAATAAAGCCCTTTCTTCAACCGGGAAAAGAATGAAAAAAGATGCTTTTGAAAAAGCAATGGGTAAATATTATCTTGTTACAAAAGCTGATTCGAAAAATGTTTATGCGATTACTCAAATTGCCAGAATTCATGATTTGAAGCTGGAAGATAAGTACGCAAAAAAATATTATTTTATGGCGTTTAATATAGAACCTAAAAATCCGCATGTTAATTACCATTTCGGTGAGTTCTATTTTAAAAGAGATAAACTTGAAAAAGCTGTTATTCATTATCTCATTGCATACAATAACGGATATCAGAGAAATTATAATTTGAATTGCAGGCTTGCTATTGCATATGACAAGCTGGGTGATTTAAAAAAAGCAAAAAAGTATTACGAGACGGCATTAAACCTTAATCCTCAACAACAGGTGATTAAATCCAGACTTGAAAAAATAAATAATACGGATTATGAAAATTCAGAGTATTACCGTAATATTATCAGGGAGTAAATAAATGAAAATTAAAGCATGGTTATTAGTAATATGTTTGGCATTTATGGCTGTTTTTAGCCTCAAATCATTTGCCGGAACTTCTGATAATATGTTTGAACCTTATAAAATGAAAAAAGGTGAGATTTTATTCAGCCAATCAAAGCGTGTTGTTGATTCCGTTAATCCGACTCCGTATTCAAATAAAGCTGCCAGCTATCTCCCGGGTGCAAGAGGAGTTAACCAGTTAGTTTTGTATACTAAAGATTACGGTGAAAGAACCCATACTAACGAATTTGGTATGGAGGCAATAATTGTGGGTAACACTGTGACGGAACTTAGCGGGGCTGATTCGTTTATTCCGGCAGACGGTGCTGTTATCAGCGGACACGGGCTTGGAAAAACCTGGATTACTTCAAATATTTCGGTCGGAACAAAGGTTTATTATGATCAGACGACAGGTGTCATTACTACTTATACAACTTCTGACAGTTATATTTTTGAAGCCCGTCATAAAATTGATGAAGCTAAAAATATGATTACTTATTATAAAAATGCTAACCCCCGTTATGATGTTAATGCACCTCAGTCATATATAAAAGATGCTGAAAATTATTTAAAAAAAGTTGAAAAACGTCCTGACGAAGCTCAAAAATATTCACGTCTTGCAATCAATTCCGCAAATACGGCATTAAAAAGTATAATTCCGTATAAAAATACGGAATTTAAAGGTGTGTGGCTAAGACCTACGGAAACCAGTGAACAGGCTATTATTAATTCAATAAAAAGGATAAAAAAATCAGGTATTGATAACATTTTTATTGAAACTTATTTTCACGGTCGTACAATTTTTCCCAGCAAGACTATGGAAAGTTACGGTTTTATTGCCCAGAATGAAAAATTTGCAGGTTTTGACCCTTTGAAAATATGGATAAGAGAGGCTCACAAAAATAAGATAAAAGTCCATATATGGTTTGAAACTTTTTATGCCGGAAATCAGAAACCTAACTCAAATCCGACAAATATTTTAGCCGTCAAGCCGGAGTGGGGAAACAAAACCCGTGCAAATTATGAATCTGCAATGCCGACGCCTTCTTCTTCAGAGCATAACGGATATTTTTTAGATCCGGCAAATCCTATGGCTCAGGAGTTTTTGTATGAACTTTTAAATGAAATTATTACAACTTATAAACCTGACGGAATTAATCTCGATTATATAAGATATCCGCATGCAATCTCTTATTCACCTTCAAGCAACTGGGGATATACGGAATATGCAAGAAACGAGTTTTACTCTATGTACGGCAAGGATCCTGTGGATTTGACTCTGAAAGACCCGCTCTGGTACCAGTGGAATAAATACAGAAGGGATAAAATTACTGATTTTGTAAAACGTATAGGTAAACTTGGCGAATCAAAAAATATTTATGTAAGTGCTGTTATATTTCCGGACAGAGATGCCGCTATGAAATTAAAAATGCAGGACTGGCAGACATGGTCGGTTAATAATTATATAAGAGGCTTTACTCCGTTATTTTTGACATGTAATGCAAAAACATTGAATGCAATGCTGAATGATGTTATGCAGCATAAGGCTGCAAATACGGATTTGTTTGCAGGGCTGTTTGTTACGTTTATGGGCGGCAGCGAAGAAGATTTAATAAGAGAAATTCATGAAACCAGAAAACTTGATATAAGCGGTGTTATACTTTTTGATTACGCCCATCTTGATGATAAATATATTAATGCAATAGCTACAAGAGTTTTTAAATACTCATCTCCTGACAATGCTCCTACACCGTCTTCTCAACCCGAAATAATTATTCCGGAAGCGGTCACCCCTCAGCCTAAACTCTTGCCGTCGCAAAAAAAGAAAAACAGTTTGATATTTAAATAACCTTTTATTCGTGTTAATATAAAACCGTGAGAGAACGTATAATTTCTTTTTTGCAAAACAAAAATGCCATTATGTTTATCACAGCTCTTGTTTTTATGTCGGGGATAATGGCATATTTTAATGATTGTGCTATGCAGGCTTCTGTTTTTGTTTCCGTGGCGGCTCTTTTTATTCTTTTCAGAAAATATATTTCGTATAAATATATTCTTTTCTGGATATTTATTTTTTATTTAGGCTTTTTTAATTCTTATTTCAGAGTAAAAT
>JADIND010000187.1 GCA_017694215.1 Candidatus Scatousia excrementipullorum
ATATAGGGGAATGCGTTTTGAATCGCGTGCATCTGAATTTACAAAATATATTTACGTAAAACAACGCGGAAAAGTCAGTGACTTGCGTTCAAAATTTGCGAATGAAGAAATCCAGAATGCTCTTTATTCACGAACTATTAAAATTCCGCTAAACGATTTTTCAAGGGATAACTGGCAGCTTACAAAAGAAGGTGCGGAAGATATAAAATTATTTTATAAAAAACCTAATCTTGCAAGTCGAATTTCAAGTTTCTTCTTCTGGATGTGCGGGTTTGACGGAAAGTTGTAAAATGTTGCTATTATCTGATTTTGATTATGATTTGCCGGAAGATTTGATTGCACAATTTCCGGCTGATAAAAGGGAAAATTCAAGAATGCTTGTTTTAAATAGAAACGAGCATTCTATTTCTCATAAACATTTTTATGACATTGTAGATTTGATTGAGCCGGATTCTCTTCTGGTGCTGAATAATACAAAGGTGCTGCCGGCACGTCTTTACGGAACAAAAGAAACCGGTGCCAAAATTGAAATTTTTCTCTTGAAACCGGTTGAAGATTCTACTGAACACGAATCAGTATGGCAGGTTTTAATTAAACCTTCAAAAAGAGTGAAATCCGGAACTATAGTAAAAGTTAGCGATGAATTGTCCGTTGAAGTAATTAAACGTCTTGAAGATGACGGTGAATGGCTGGTAAAACTTCTTTATTCAGGCGAAAATCTGCTGGATGTTTTGCACAGAAACGGGAACATTCCGCTCCCTCCTTATATTGAACGGAAAATGCAGACGGAGGATATTAAAAAATTAGATTTTGAACGCTACCAGACAGTTTATGCCAAAGATGAAGGTTCCGTTGCTGCACCTACTGCAGGTTTACATTTTACAAAAGAAATTCTTGATAAATTAAAGGCAAAAGGTGTCGGTATAGCATATGTAACCCTGAATGTAGGTCTCGGGACATTCAGACCTGTTAAATGTGAGAATGTGCTTGAACATAAAATGCATTCAGAAACTTTTGAAATTACTCAGGATGCCGCAGATTTAATTAATAGAGCAAAATCTGAAGGTAAAAAGATTATTGCGGTTGGCACAACAACAGTTCGGACTCTGGAGACTGCTTATCAAAAATATGGTGAAATTAAAGCTTGTCATGACCATTCGGAGCTTTTTATTTACCCTCCTTATGAGTTTAAAGTTATAGATAATTTGATAACTAACTTTCACCTGCCGAAATCGACATTGTTAATGCTTGTCAGTGCTTTAGCCGGGAAAGATTTTATATTTGAGGCTTACAAAGAAGCAGTTTCTCAAAGATACAGGTTCTTTAGTTACGGGGATTGCATGTATATTTGTTAATCTTTATCAGGAATATATTCAAGTAAATCGGAAATTTTACAGTTAAAGTATTTGCACAATTTGTTTAGTGTGTGAATACTTATATTTATATTTTTGTTATTTCTGATTGTAGAAAGTGTAGATTTGCCGATACCTGTTTTCTGAAAGATATCTTCGGCTGTAGTTCTGTGCTGCCAAATCAGGTCGTCAAGTTTAAATACTATCATCCTAATATTATAAACTTAGATATTACATGATTGACATATATTATTACTTATCATATTATAATTATGATTAATGATAATTTTGTGTAATAAATCTTAGGAGATATATTGATGAAAAAGAGTGCATTTACATTGGCGGAAGTCCTTATTACTCTGGGGATAATCGGTGTGGTTGCCGCATTGACATTGCCGGCATTGATGGCTGATTACAGAGCAAAAGAATTGGAGGTTCGTTTTAAAAAAGCCCAGTCTGTTATATGGAATATACATCAGCGAATGATTGCTGATTATGGTAGTGTTTACGGTACTTTTATACAGAAAGATGTTATTATGACCGATAATGAGAGCGAAAAGGCACTCAGGTATAAATATATAGAAGCATTTATGAAATATGTTAACGGCGGGAAAATTTGCACATGGGGGAATGCAATTTTGTCCTGTATGAATAAAAGTAATCCTGTTGATTACAAAACTTATGACGGAAAAAATACGGCACATTTGACAGCAGATGCTGTTACTGACAGGGTGGTTGTTGCTCCTGACGGTATTACAATTTTCTTTGGCAACACAGAATACAGAAATAACAGAATTTATGTTGATACAAACGGGGCTCTGAAAGGACCTAACAGATTAGGGTTTGATTTATTTGCATTAGATGTTGATGCAAATGATAAAATTATTCCGCCTAAAGCCTTTGGAGGCGGGGGCGACGATCTTGTGACTGATAGTGATGAAACCGGTACTACTGCTGATTGCTCAATTAAACAGACAGGTAACAAGTATAACGGTTTTGGCTGCACCATCTATGCTATGCTTGACAAAAATCCCGATAATCCTGATGTATCTTACTGGAAGAATTTACCGAAATAAGTTGTCATGTTCATGCTAAAATATAAACACGATGAATTTAGACAGTGCGATAGATAGTTTTTTATCACCGATAGCCGATAAAATTTCAGGGATAATATTCAGCCACGTGACAATTCATGGAGTCAAGATTGAATTTTTGATTGCCCTTTTGATGTTTGCGGCTGTTTATTTCACTATACGTACAAGATTCATAGGCGTATGGGGCTTTAAACATGCACTAAAGCTTATTACAAAAAATTATGAGCATAAAGATATTATTGTAAGAAAGAAAAAAGGTGAAGTTTCATCTTTTCAGGCTTTGACTGCGACAATTTCCGCTTCTGCCGGAATCGGCAATGTCGCAGGTTCTGCAGCTGCAGTTTCCGTCGGAGGACCGGGAGTTATTTTCTGGATGATTGTTGCAGGATTTTTCTCTATGGCATTAAAATTTGCCGAAGTTCTCTTAGGTTTAAAATTCCGTAAAGTTAATCCTGACGGAACTGTTGCCGGCGGCCCTATGTATTATATCCAGGCAGGGTTGAAAAATCATAAAATACTTGGTAAATTTGCTCCTCATCTTGCTAAAATCTATGCAGTGTGCTGTATATTTGCAATGATTGGCGGGTGGAATTTATTCCAGATTAATGCAATGACAACACAGATTACGGAAGTCACGGGCGGAGAACACAGTTTCTTTGCAAATCAAAGCTGGCTTTTGGGTTTGATTGTGGCTGTAATTACATATTTTACAATTATCGGCGGAATTAAAGCTATCGGGAAATTTACCTCAAAGGTTACGCCTGCCATGTGTACTTTATATGTTGCATCCGCTTTTGTTGTGTGTCTTATGAATATACATCATCTTCCGCACACAATTCATGTGATTATAACGGAAGCTTTCAAACCGAGGGCAATGGAAGGCGGAATGTTTGCCTGCATGCTCTGGGGGTTCAGGCGTGCAATGTTTGCAAATGAGTCGGGACTTGGAACTGCACCTATTGCTTTTTCTGCTGTCAGAACCAGTAAGCCGGTTGCACAGGCCTTTATTGCCATGCTTCAGCCGTTTGTTGATACAGTAATCGTTGGTTCTGCAACTGCTTTTGTAATTGTTGTAAGCGGAGTTTATTTACAAAACACAGGACTTGCCGGTATAGAGTTAACCTCAAAAGCGTTCGGAACGGTTTGTCCGTTTTTCCCGATATTACTGACTTTTATGGCAAGCTGTTTTGTCCTTTCGACCATGCTTTGCGGCTCTTATTACGGAATTAAAGGCTGGACTTTTCTGTTCGGTGATACAAAATTGACAACAAGGACTTTTCAGGTTATATATTGTATATTCATTGTGATTGGTTCAGCCATGAACTTTAAAAGTATTATAAATCTTTCCGATGCATTTACTTTGTTTTTGGCGGTTCCGAATTTGATAGCAGTTTTCATACTTTCGGATGTTGTTTTAAAAGAATTGAAACGCTATTGTAAAAAATATAATGTTGGGCTTTTTAAAAATAAAAAGATAGAAGAGAAAGAGGAGACAGAAAATGAAGAAAAGTTGCCTGGAGATAGTAAGACAGAAGTGTGAAAGCTGCATGGGTTGTACATTGGCAAAGAGCCGTAACAATGTAGTTTTTGCTGACGGTAATCCTTCAACTGCCAGAATTGTTTTAATCGGTGAAGCTCCTGGCGAAATGGAAGATGAATGCGGAAGACCGTTTGTGGGCAGAGCCGGTCAGTTATTGGACGAATTTCTTGCTGAAGCGGGAATTTCGAGAGAAAATGATGTCTATATGATTAACACAGTTAAGTGCAGACCGCCGGAAAACAGAGTTCCTACAGATGAAGAAAAATCAGCATGCCACAAATTTCTTGTTGCACAGATTGATATTATTAAACCGGATGCTATTGTTCTTTGCGGTGCTACTGCTCTCAAATCATTTGTAGAACTTGATAAAAAGCAAACGATTTCAAAAGTTCGCGGTAAGTGGATGACAGTTACTGTTGATGGTGTTGAGTATCCTGCAATGACTATTTTCCATCCGTCTTATCTTTTGAGAAATCATTCTATGGAAGAGGGTTCTCCAAGAAGACTTATGCAGCAGGATTTGGCAGAAATTAAAAATAGATTTTTGAGTGACAAAATTTTTGTAACCGCTCAAAAAGAGCTGGCTCTTGTATAATTTTTTCATGCTATACAACCTGAATT